>NZ_JH600070.1:1814636-1956533 GCF_000245015.1 Beggiatoa alba B18LD
CTGCATTACTTAAACCCCTTATTAGGACACAACACCCTATCGACCTCATCCAACAACCGTAAAATCTTCTCCAACTTAGGACGTATATTTACTAATACCTCATCATCCCGTCGTGACTGAATCAGCTCCTTAACCTGCTCACAACGTTCACCCCAAGACTGATAAACCGCCTGAGCCTTAACCAACGGGTCAACCTCAACGGCAAGTACAGCCTGAACCCGTTCCGCTGTCACCTTTCCAGACTGACAAACCGTTTCCCACACCTCCCGCTGTTTCTCAGGGGGTAAACCCACTAACGGTCTAACCTGCGCCTCATTCTTTGGCATGTCACCAACTGAGGACAAATTACGCACAACCGCGCTTGCATTAATCAAACGATGTGCATGTTGTCGGTGCATCTTCCACACCTCAACGCAATACGCCTCGAAATTCTCATAACCCTTTAACCGATATAACCGCTTATCCCGAATCTCCACTAACGCATTTCCAACCCGATAAAACGCGCTTAACTCCTTTTCAATAACCTGTTCCAACTCCTCAAGCCGCTCATCCATTTTTCCTTTGATGGGTAATCCCCCTACCCAGTCCGCTTGTTCTAATTGCATACCTACCCCCAAAAAAAAGGGCGGTAAACCGCCCTACTGACCTACCCCTTTAAAGCCCGCTTAACCTGAGTTGCCTTCTCTTGGCTCATACCTAGACTCATATAACTACTCTCTACCTTTACCTGCCCGAATTGGGGTATCAACATCCCAAGTAGAATCTTTACCCAATTTCTCTACCCAATACTCCACCCCCTTACTCTCCCGCTTATCTCTTTCTTCATTAGGTAGCGTTTCATCTTCATCCGTTAACATACCTAAATGAGTAGATTCCTCTAACCCCTGATTATCCCTATCAATACTCCTACCTAATAAACGTGAGTTCGGCGAGTTTTATAAAATAAAACAGAGACCTGCTAGGTTTTCAAAACCTAGCAGGTCTGTCGGAACACGCGAAAAGGGTTGAAGGACTGGCAGAGGTTACTCTCCTGTTTTTCATTGGGATTCATCAGACAAGATTAAAACATTATCTGAATCAGGATTAACAGAACTAGCAGAATTTAAAACCCTCAAACCAAAAAGTCAGGTGAATGACACTTTTTAATTCTGCTAATTCTGAAAATTCTGTGAATTCTGATTCAGGCAAGCCGTTATCTTTTCTTAAAAAACTCGCAGAACTCAGTTTTTTAGCCAACCAGTAAAACGTGTAATCGTCTAGGGCCATGTGCACCTAATTGAATGGTTTGTTCAATATCGGCAGTGCGTGAAGGTCCTGTAATAAAATTGATGGTGCGAGGAATATTTGCATGGGTTTGTCGCAGTTTTTCCCAAACTGATTCGATATGAGGTAGTAAATCGTTGAGTGATAAAACAACGATATGTACATCTGGTAAAAAATTTAATGTTGTTGGGCTAGCAGGGCTAGATAACATTACGATGCTACCTGTTTCAGCAACTCCCGCAAAGGCTTGGGTGACGCTGATGACATCATCTTGTTGTGCCGTGCGATAGGCAACGTTTAAAAAGGTACTTTCCCATGCTAAATGCTTGAGATGAGCATCCATCACTAATTGCGCGGGTAAACTTTGTGTACTTAGGTAACGACTGATACAGGCAGGGATTTCTTGCTCGTGGGCAATTTGTTCATAACTTCCCGCCACTTTTTCCAATTGATAGATAAATTTATCGCGTAAAGAAAGTTGTAACGTAGGTTGTTCATGGATGGAATGTTGTTGCAAGCGATTTTCTAACCGTTGTTGGGTTAATTCATCAAGAGCAGTTTGCCTACCTAAAGAGTGGCGAATTTGAGTAAAAATAGTGTCGCGGGCGGTTGTCATTGATTAAACCCTTTTTGTAAGCGTTTCCAGTGAGACATAAAGGTTTCTCCTTGAGGGGCGGGCATATCACGACTGACAGTCCAAGCACTGGCAAAGGGTAGCTGTTGAAAATAACCATGTTTTTTTCCGAAAAAGCGTAAAATTTTTGCTTTTATGGCTGTTCCTGCATGATATAAACGGGGGTGTTTTGCAAAGAATGCCCAGAGGGTTAATGCCCAGCGGGCGCGACCGTGTACTAAGCCTTGTTTATATTGGCGAATACGGTGATGGCGTAGCATGGTTGGTAATGGAATGCTCATCGGACAGACTTGTTGACAGCGTCCATTGAGTGTGCAGGCGTTGGGTAAATCGCCTGCTTCTTGTAATCCTAGCATAATCGGTGTGAGTACCGAGCCCATAGGTCCTGGGTAAACCCAGCCATAGGCATGTCCACCAATTGAGCCATAGACTGGGCAGTGGTTGAGACAAGCCCCACAGCGGATGCAACGTAGCATGTCGTGGAATTCATTGCCTAACATGCGTGAGCGTCCATTATCAAGTAGGACAACGTGAAAGGCTTCCGCGCCGCTGATATCGCCTGTGCGTTTAATCCCTGTGGTTAGGGTGGTGTAGGCAGTCATTTCTTGCCCTGTCGCGCTGCGTCCTAAAAGACGAATGATAGTTGTCATGTCTTCTAACGTGGGGATAACTTTGTCTATGCTCGCAGTGACGATATGCACACGGGGTAAGCAATTGGTTAAATCGCCATTGCCTTCATTGGTAACAATGACGGTAGAGCCTGTTTCTGCGACAAGAAAATTCGCGCCTGTAATGCCTACATCAGCAATTAAATATTTTTTACGTAACACTTGGCGAGCTTCATTGACGAGTGCCGCGCGTTCTGTTTGTTTTTCAGTGAGTCCATATTGTTGATGATGCTGATGGAATAATTCGGTAATTTGTTCGCGGGTTTTGTGTACCGCAGGGGCAATGATATGGCTTGGCGGTTCTTTGGCGAGTTGAATGATATATTCGCCTAAATCAGTTTCTACGACTTCAAATTGTTCTGCTTCTAAGGCTTCATTGATGGCAATTTCTTCGCCTATCATTGACTTACCTTTAGTAATAACTTTGGCATTGGCATCTTTACAGAGTTTGACGATGATATGACGTGCAGTCTCGGCGGTGTCTGCCCAGTGGACTTGCCCACCGCTTGCAACCACTTGTTTTTCAAATTGTTCTAAATAGAAATCTAAATACTTGAGCGTATGCTCTTTAATTTCTTTTGCACGTGTCCGTAAGGCTTCGAATTCTGGTAATGCTTGTACAGCAAGACGACGTTTGTCGATGAAACCTGTTTTAGCATTTGCCATTGCTTTTTGTAACTGCACATCACGCAAAGCAGCCGTTGCACGCTGTTTAAAATCATGGGATTGGGATTGCATTATAGTAAAAACTCCTCGATCCAATCTCGTTACGGGGGGATGTCGTTTGCATCTCTCAACATCTGAGTATGGTCACTCATTATTTTAAGCATAGATGCGAATCGATTCACGGGAAAAATAGTCAGGTGTATTTATATCAAGTTTGAAGCAATACTGAAGAAACATTGCGGTTTGTAACAGTAGGATGAATGGGGGTTAAAACCCCGTTCAGAATGGCGGGAGATTAGAAAGCGTTGGGTCGCTAAAAATTAGCTTTTTAGTTTTTTTAATAATTCCTCTGCTTCTAATGATAAATCAATATCTTTTAATTCTTTTGTGGTTTTTGGCGCGGTTTTTGTGATGTGTGTTGGGGCATAACGCGCGTGTTCTAAGGCGTGCAATTCGCTTTCTAAACGTTCAATTTCTTGTTGATCACGTATCTCGCTGTAATCAGTTTGTTGTGTTGTGACTATGTTCTTTAGTTGATTTATTTCAGAAAGTTGAGCTTCTAGCTCTTTGGTTTTTTCGGAAATTTCGCGTGTTATTTGCGCTTGATGCAATACCTTTAAATTCTCGTTGGCAAAGGTATTTAACGAGTCTTGGTAGAGTAAATCTGCTTTTTGCAGAATATCATTCATCCATTCATCGGTATGTGCTGATTGTTGGTGAAAATCAACAAGGCTTCCTTTAAGTTGTTCGGCAACTAAACGGAATTCTTTTAATTCACGTGACAAGGTCGCTTGTAATTGATTTTCAACGGCAACAATTTCATCTGCTTGTGTCGTAACATCATGAGGAGTTTTATTAGCCATATTATCATCTAGGGTGGTCGTTATTCTTCTGGTTCTTATTGTTGCAAACAGCGTTCCAGTTAGTTGTTTTTATACGCAAGTATGCATTGCTAACCCATTGTTATGAGAGTAACTGTAGATGAAAAATCAAGGCGGTCAACCGTTATTGATTGATAGTGACTTGAAATCCTAAGCCTTCTAATTGATAGGCTAACGCAAGTTTTGTCGCAGGTAGTTGGATAGTCAACGAAGAAAATTCACGACGTATAGGATATTGCTTGCGTAATAGGTCAAACCATTCACTGGGGTCATCGGTATAAATACCCCGTCGTAATGCGTCAGAATCTCGTCGAACATCATAAACGCTAGTGACGGCGGTATAAATCGCTTGATTGTCTTGCACGGTATCGCTGAAACGGAGGCGTAATAAGGCAGGATCGGCTAAAGATTGTTGGGCTGACCAGTATTTAGGTTGTGCAAAGTATTGACAAGCCGCGTTATAAATCATTTCTGTACCATGCACTTTACCGTCAAAACTATAGCCTGCAATATGCGGTGTACCGAAGACTGTTCTTTGTAAAAGCAGTTGATTAATAGCAGGTTCTTCTTCCCATACGTCTAAAATTGCAGTCATATTGGGATATTTAACGAGGCGTTGAATCAATGCAGTTTCGTCAATGACATCACCGCGCGACGTGTTGATTAAAATCGCGTTGGGATTTAGGCGTTGTAAAAAGTGACTGTCAATTAATTGCCAAGTTGGATAAGCACCTGTTGTGACTAATGGCACATGAATTGTGATGATGTCAGCTTGACTCACATCGTGCATATTGACATAGCCCATTGTGCCTGTTTGAGTCTGTAAGGGGGGGTCACAGACTAAACAGGTGACACCCAAGGCTTGCAATTTTTGTAAAACACGAGAGCCAACATTGCCACAGCCGATAATACCAACGGTTTTTTGTGCTAATTGAAATCCCTGTTGTTGGGCTAAAACGATTAAGGCACTGATGACATATTCGGCCGCAGAGGTTGCATTACTTGCGGGTGCATTGGCGAAACCGATATGTTGTTGTGCCAGATAATCCATATCGATATGGTCAGTGCCTATCGTGCTAGTGCCGACGAATTTAACAGGCGTGTCAGTTAATAAAGCGGCTGTCACAGGTGTGACAGAACGAACTAATAAAATATCTGCTTCAAACGCTATCAAGTCACTTTGTTTTAAACTGCGCCCAACAACTGTTTTTACATCGCCTAAAGAAGAAAAGGCTTCAACAACATAGGGAATATTTTCATCAGCAATAATTTTCATAGGTTCTCGTTGGTTCTATAAAGATGTTTTATAAGATTTAAAATTGTTGATAATATTGAATAATAATAAGTACCTTAGAAAATATTTTAAGTGATTTCACCCATTCAATTGATTATTTTATATTAAAATACGTTTGTCACAGAATAGAGATAGGGTACAGATTGCGGATTTATGACTCTGCCAGCCTTACCATTGAATCTATTTAGAAAAAAATAAGTGTTATTTATTCTTACTTGATTCCATGCAAGATATGATGCATAGCATTTCAGTATGATTGATTATGATTTAAAACGATGATTAAAAAGTTGATTTTTAACAGTGCATTAAAAGTTTTTGGGCGAAAAATTTGTTTTTATACTTGAAAGTTTTATATAGTGTACTATTTTTCTTCTTTTTCTCCTGCTCGTTCTCTTACGGAATTCCGTCATGCGTATTGTTCAAGAAGCTCTGACCTTTGATGATGTTCTGCTCTTACCCGCCCACTCAGTTGTCTTGCCTAAACAAGTTAAACTCCACACCCCGCTAACGCGCAAAATTACCTTAAATATTCCTATTCTTTCCGCCGCGATGGATACCGTTACAGAATCCCGCATGGCAATTTCACTGGCTCAAGAAGGTGGAATAGGCATTATTCACAAAAATATGTCTGTGGAAGAGCAAGCCCGACAGGTGCGACAAGTGAAAAAATTTGAAAGTGGTGTGATTAATGATCCCATCACCGTAACCCCAAACACCAGCATTCGTGAAGTTCTTTCCCTAACACGTGCTAACCAAATCTCTGGCGTGCCTGTGGTTGATAATGGTTTACTCTTGGGAATAGTGACCAGTCGTGATTTACGCTTTGAAACACATTATAACGCCCCTGTTTCTAGCATCATGACCCCTAAAAATCGCCTTATCACCGTGCGTGAAGGCGCGAGTCGTGAAGAAGTTCAAGCATTATTGCATGAACATCGCATTGAAAAAGTCTTAGTTGTTAATGATAAATTCCAATTGCGTGGCATGATTACCGTAAAAGATATTCAAAAAGCCACTGAAAAACCCTCCGCGTGTAAAGATGAACAACAACGTTTACGTGTTGGCGCAGCTGTTGGCACGGGCGAAGACACTGATGCACGGATTGCTGCCTTAGTTGAAGCAGGTGTCGATGTCATCGTTGTAGATACCGCACATGGACATTCTCAAGGCGTTTTAGACCGTGTTCGCTATGTCAAACAAAACTACCCAAGCGTACAAGTCATTGGGGGTAATATCGCAACTGCCTCCGCTGCACTCGCGCTTGCTGATGCGGGTGCGGATGCGGTTAAAGTGGGCATTGGGCCTGGTTCTATTTGTACAACACGAATTGTTGCAGGCGTTGGCGTTCCGCAAATTACCGCTATTGATAATGTTGCCACCGCGTTACGCGATATGGGCATTTCGCTCATTGCTGATGGGGGGATTCGTTACTCTGGCGACATCGCCAAAGCCATCGCCGCAGGGGCACACTGCGTGATGATAGGTGGGCTACTTGCAGGGACAGAAGAAGCCCCAGGGGAAGTCGAACTTTATCAAGGACGTTCTTACAAATCCTATCGCGGTATGGGTTCACTCGGTGCAATGGCACAAACACAAGGGTCAAAAGACCGCTATTTCCAAGATGATGCGGATGTAGAAAAATTAGTGCCTGAAGGGATTGAAGGTCGAGTGCCCTATAAAGGCAGTATGTTAGGCGTTGTTCATCAACTACTGGGTGGATTACGTTCAAGCATGGGCTACACAGGATGTGCCGACTTAGAGGCGATGCGCACGAAAACCGAATTCGTAAAAGTCTCTCTGGCTGGTATGCGTGAAAGCCACGTCCATGATGTAACCATTACGAAAGAAGCCCCTAATTATCGTGTAGAAAATTAAGCCTTACGTCACCACGGTATTAGCGTGCGCTCCTAAAAACCCGTCATTAATGGCGGGTTTTCTTTTTCTAAAAACACACAAGTAAATTGTGGTTTTTTGCAAGACAAAATCTTAAAAACCCGCGAAAAAAATTTCTTAATACCCAACTTTACACCCTCAAATAAAATAGTGTTTAATGGCAATTTACGCTGATGTTTCAGTTTCAGGAGATTATTAAAAACAAATTATGGCACTCATTGTACAAAAATATGGTGGCACTTCTGTTGGCTCTGTTGAACGCATCCAACACGTTGCTGATAAAGTCATCGCAGCCCGCAAACAAGGACATGATATTGTCGTCGTTGTCTCTGCTATGAGTGGCGAAACGAACAGACTCATTGCTTTAGCAAAAAGTGTGAATGACCCACCAAAACCCCGAGAATACGATGCCCTCATTGCGACAGGGGAACAAGTGACTATCGGTTTATTAGCCATTGCCTTAGAAGCAAAAGGCTGCCCCGCACGCTCCTACACAGGGGGACAAGTGCGGATTTTGACTGATAACGCTTTCACCAAAGCGCGGATTTTAGAAATTGACGACAAAGCCATGCGTCATGACCTTGCACAAGGCACTGTTGTTGTCGTTGCTGGATTTCAGGGGGTCGATGCGGATGGCAATATTACAACGTTAGGACGTGGTGGCTCTGATACAACCGCTGTTGCATTAGCAGCCGCGTTAAAAGCCGATGAATGTCAAATTTATACAGATGTTGATGGGGTTTACACCACCGACCCTCGCGTTGTTCCAACCGCGCGACGGTTAGACAAAATCAGCTTTGAAGAAATGCTCGAAATGGCAAGTTCAGGGTCAAAAGTTTTACAAATCCGCTCTGTAGAATTTGCGGGCAAGTACAACGTTCCGCTTCGAGTTTTATCGTCATTTGAGGAAAATAGTAAAGGTACGTTAATCGCGCCAGAGGATGCTTCAATGGAACAAGTTTTAATTTCAGGTATCGCTTTTAACCGTGATGAAGCCAAATTAACCATTTTAGGCATTCCTGATAAACCAGGGATTGCTTATCAAGTGCTTGGCGGTATTGCTGATGCGAACATTGAAGTCGACATGATTGTGCAAAATATTCGCGCAGGCAGTGACACCACCGACTTAACGTTTACCGTTCATCGCAATGATTACAAAAAAGCCTTAGAAATTCTGCAAGTCATTGCAAAACAACTCAATGCAAAAGAAGTTCAAGGGGATGAAAAAATCGCCAAAATTGCACTGGTTGGGATTGGTATGCGTTCACATGCAGGTGTTGCGAGCAAAATGTTCAAGACATTGGCAGAAGAACGCATTAATATTCAACTCATTTCCACCTCAGAAATTAAAATTTCTGTTGTCATCGACGAAAAATACTTAGAACTGGCTGTACGGGTTTTACATCAAGCTTTTGATTTAGAAAAAATCCCTACCCTCTAAGTTACCTATGCGTTACCTAAACCGTTAGGTAACGCATAATCCCCTCCCCATTCTGGCAAAAAGATAGCTATACTAGACAATGAGCTTTGTGTAAAAATGCTATTGGCTTATTGTATTCTTAAATACTTGTATAATAATTAAAAGCGACTAAATTACATTGTAGTAACACGAAGGAAGGAGAGGTTACAGAGGGGTAATGATGTAACCTGACACCGTATGGAATAGCTTGGAACAGGAGAAAATCTATGCTGATTTTGACAAGGCGTGTTGGGGAATCACTGATGATAGGGGATGAGGTCACAGTGACGGTGTTAGGTGTGAAAGGCAATCAAGTAAGGATAGGGGTCAATGCTCCTAAAGAGGTTGCCGTTCACCGTGAAGAGATTTATCAGCGTATTCAACAAGAGAAGTCTGGTACAGACGATTCGCATTAACATATCATCTATTACGTGATGTGTTGTAGCTTCTTCAATCAGCCATCACGTTCCCATTTAAACCATTCGCCTCCCGACGACGACGGCGTTTCTGCCATTCACGCGCAACTTGTAAACGCCATAAACCACGCACCGCAATATAACCTACCCCAGAAAAGACGCAAGCCAACACAAGCGAACCTAAGTACAAAGGCAACCAAATATTATCCAGTGCGTCAATAAACCACTCAACCGACATTTGAAACGAATCATATTCAGCAGGACTGCCTAACAGCAAATTGCCCAATTGATAAGCTAAATACAGAATAGGTGGCATTGTAATTGGATTAGTAATCCAGACTAAACTCACGGCTAACGGTAAATTTGCGCGTAATAAAACCGCAAAAATCGCAGCAGGTAGCATTTGAAGTGGCATAGGAATAAAGGCGAAAAACAGCCCGATTGCCATCCCACCTGATAGGGAACGACGGTTGAGATGCCATAAATTGTCATCGTGCAATAGCTTACCCAAAAACTGTAGATTAGGATGATTCTTGACATGATGTGCTTGTGGCAACCAACGTTTAAACAGATGTTTTGCCATATCAATGTGTTAAAAACGTGGTGATGATGAGATGTGTTGCAAGCTCAATGATGAGCCTGCATTTTTACTGCGAAAAGCCTCTTGGGCGAAATTGCCTATTAAAATAGACCTTAATCCCCAGTTGTCGCTGTTTTGCTTGCAGAACTATCCGCTTTCTTATCCCCTTTAAAATCAGTTGCGTACCAGCCTGTGCCCTTTAATTGAAAACCAGCGGCAGAAATTAATTTGACTAAGGTTTTTTGATGACAAGCGGGACACTCTTCTAAAGGGTCTTCGCTCATCTTTTGCAATACTTCTAATTCATGACTGCAACTTTCGCAACGATATTCATAAATAGGCATTTTTCTTCTCCTGCACACAAGCACATAAAAATAGACAATTAAAAGAATAAACTGCCTTACAAAGTATGTTTAAATGTTAAAAATACAAGTTTTATCTGCAGTTCACGCATTTTCGTTAAATTTTACGAGTATTTATATCAATACTCAAATTATGTCCATTTAAGCAAGCCCGTTATAATCCTTCGGCTCGTCAAAGAGGTCTTGTGTTTCAGCACGTTCAGTCAACAAATTTTTAACATACAGCTCGTGTTGCGGGTAAGACATACGAATACCTGCTTGTTTTAACGAATCCCAGATTTTCAACGCAATACGATTACGGCTTTGTAACACACTATTAGTCCGTACATTAATATGATAATCCACCCGAAATACCATCCATGAATCGCCAAATTCCCATAAATTGACTTGAGAGAGGGGCGGTTCTGGCACAACATCAGGACTTTCTTTTAACACCTTTTTTAAAATCTCAATGACCTGATGCGGGTCACTGTCATAGCTGATACGCAAACGTAGCGTAAAACGTACAATATCATCAGAATGCGTCCAATTGGTAAAAGAACTGGTGATAATATCAGAATTTGGTACGATAACCTCTTGATTATCCCACTTTCTGACAACAAGGGCGCGAATTCCAATATTAGCAACCTCACCCTCATATTTATCCCCAATATTCACCAAATCCCCTGTTTTTAAAGGACGTTCAGCTAATAAAATAATACCACTGATAAAATTATTAAAAATCGTTTGTAAACCAAATCCCAAGCCAACCCCTAGCGCGCCTGCAAATATGGTTAATGTCGTTAAGTCTAGTCCTAACACCTGAAAAACAACCATTAAACCGATAAGAACAACAACATATTGGGTAAAGACCGATAAACTATGTCTTACACCTAAATCATTAATACCTATATAAATCCAACGGTAAGTAATTTGCCGCGCCCAGCTCCCAAACCAGAACACAAACCATAGGGTAATTAAAGCAATCATAATCACATTAACCGTGATTTTTGCCTCATTAATGGTGAACAAAGGATAAGCTAAGACAGTTTCTATCGTGCTACGTACTGCAAAATCGGTGTACCAACCATTAAGCAAGAATAAAGCAAATAACATTACTAAGAACAGAATAATAAACACGATTTTCTGGACTAAGGGAATAATATCTTGTGTCCACAATAAACCCCATTTACTGTGTTTTAAGGCAAGATTTTTTAAAACATTAGTAAAATCTATCAATAAACCACGAATAGTGAGCCAACCAACGATAACTAAAAGAGATAAGGTTAAATGTTTTGCAACATACCAGCCTAAATTGAGATAACCTAATAAGCCTAAGAGAGAAACAGCAATAATTGCTAGGGGAGCTAATAAACTACTAAAGCGAATAACTAAAAGCCAATACCCTTTAACCATGTTTTCCAATAGACTTAATAGGACTGAGCGAATATGCATTGTTGGGATTAATGCCACTGATAAAAACAGCATAAAGCCTGTATCTAATAAATCGCGTGTGACTGAAGTAATCGGCAAGATATGCCCTAATGAAGTAATAACAGCAACGATGGCAAAAAGAATAATAAAAATGCGTAACTGTTGATAAGTTTTTGAACGGTTAGGTGTTTTTGTTAAAAGCTTACTAGAAAGTAATAACCATAAAATATTAATCGGAACTTTAATACCAAACCATAAAAAGACAAAACTTAAGCTCACTAAAACAGTGTTCGTGGTTGGTTGCGTCAGCCATAACAATAGGAAAAAAATACCTGTAATCGCAATACCAATGGCATTGAAATGCAGTAACCGTAAGCCTGTTAAAAAAAGATTTGCAGCAAAACTCCGTTGACCTGTTTCAGTCAATTGATTGAAAAGACGGAATAAGACTTGACGAATCCAGATAAATAAGGTTAGCCAAACAGTAACACCGAGAATTAATAAACTCCAGCGTTGGAGTGGTGTTTGTTCAAAAGTTCGATGAAAACCTTGTATTGTTAAACGATATTCGGCAAGCAACAGGCTAGGAATTCTACTGAAATCCGTTAATAAAGCTTGCCATTCTGCGGAGGAATCGGGCAAATTGCGTTGCCTGAGCAATAAACGGGTGACACTACTTTGATACACGCTGGTTAATTGCGTCATTAACGTTTCTGCGGTTTGCAATAAAACCCCCATTTCCACAGATTGCTGTTGAAACTTTTCCGCTAAGGCTTTAATCAACTTTCCCGCTTCTTGATTATCTTTTAATGTCTCACCTTTTAACGTTTCATTTCGCTTATTAAAAATCTCCATTTGCTGCTGTAACAATTTAACTCGCGTTTCTAATGATTGTTGAATACCTCTTAATTCCGCTTTTATCTTCTCAGTTTCTAACAACATTTCGCGCAAATTGGCTTCTACAATTTCAGAATCATCTTCAGTAAGATTTTTAGTTAAATACTGGTTAAATTGTAAAATTTCTTTATGTAGGACGAGACGACGAAAATCATAGACGACATATTGCGTCATTTCGTCCGCCTCCTGTAGTTTTGCTTCTAAAGCAAAATTAGATTTAAACGGGTCTAACTCTTGTTTTTTAGTTAATTGCTGACGTAACTCTACAGCAAGAGACTGATAACGCTGTTTATTCTGCTGTAACTGAGTTTCTAAGCTAATTTTTTGCCGTTCTTGATAGACTTTATTTAACGCATTATGCCATTCTGCTAATAAGCCTAAACGTGCCTGTGCAATGTTGACACGCTCTTGCATGACTTTTAAAAATTCTTCTTCTACTTCAATCGTGGCACGTTGTGCTTCTGCCTGAGTTCTTAACTCAGAAATTTGTTGTTGTTGGCGTTGAATTTCATCAGGATTATTTAAAGGGGTTTTTTGTAACTCAGCCAATTGTTGATTGACTTCACGATGTGCATTTTTTTGTGCAAAAATGGTTTCATCTGTCGTTTTATATTCCTGACGAATTTTTTCTAATTCTATGCTGGCGGCATCTTTATCAATTTCCGCACTTTCTAATAACGGTAAGGTAATAGATAAACTATCTAAACCATTTATTTTTGTATCGATTTGTTTTCTTAAAACAGCGATTGCATCATGACTGTATCGCAATGCGGTCCAATTATCCTGAATGACTTTTTTGCGTTCTGCGACACCTGTAGTGGTTAACACAGGAGGAAAGTTTTGCATTTTGGTCACGCTGGTTTCAGTGGGGAGTGGTTGCGGGGGTGGTGATGGCTCTGCACTGGCTAAGTGCATAATCGCAAACAGTAAAAGATAAAACACAGCGTGATAACGGAACATTGAATAAACACTCCTGACAACAGGCGGATGGTATTGCATGATGATGGCAAAATTTTTTGCCTTAATGGGTAGGGAATTCGAAAAATTAAATAATATAGGGTTAGTAAAATAGAAATAAATTAGCGGTTATGCAATCTTGTCTGTTATTTTTAACGCTAGTTCGGCGAGTGGCGAAAACCTTTTAGAATTTTTCAACTAAAAAATGTAGTATGGTGGAATAGCAAAGCGTATTCCACCATACAATTTATAATCTGTTTTTGCTCAGTTTTTGCAGAATTTCAAGGTGGAATACTACAACATTCAAGCTGTTGTCTTTTTAAAAGAAAATCGCCGTACTCGCGTTGGAGTAGCATTAGAGCTAGAGTTGCATATTCCGCCACAAGCTGCTTTTGCAACAAATGTTTTACAGTTATTAGTCAATAGATCGTGAGGATTCTTCTGGTAAAGGCTTTCTGACTGTCTTTACAAACTCTACTTTTATTGCTCCGAATTTGGCAAAATTCTTTTTAGCCTCATTCAAACAAACGCCATTAGCACCACCTTTACGGGTTGGATTATCATTTTGAATATTATCATCTTCCCAATAACAAACTGGGCAGATTTCGAACGAACCACAAGGTTTCTCATCAAATGTTAAGTAACCACAACATGGACAGGCATAGTTCATTATTTATTTTCCTTTTACTGTTCATTCCAGTAATCAATCCCGCCTGCTGGACTATTCCCGTTCTGGTTTCTGAGAGGACTAGTGCAAAAACACACACCTAACGCACTATTCTATACTGGCTAGATTTTTTCTTTTTCAACTGATACCCATATTTTTCTGCGTTTAAAATTCCTTTAGATACCATTTTTTCTAAAATCATAGTAATTTCATTTTGGGTCATATTGTTATTAACTGACTCTAAAAACAAGAATAACCTCCAACTATCTATATAATATGGATTTGTAAAACAAGTATGCATGTCTACTACATAATTTGGCTGTAAAGATTTCCTTCTAAAATACAGACCAAGTCCATGTTTTCTGAATTTCCACCGTTCAGTACGAATATTAACTACTCCTTTTCTGGGGAAATCTAGTAACAACTCAAAATCATTAATATTAGGAAATTTTCTTGTAAATGCACGAAGTAATTGTCTCTGTAATTCAATAAAAAAAGATACATGGACTATAAAACATGCAGTAGAAATTTTCTTACGCATAATCAGTAATCTCTAACTCGTGTTTCAGCAGTACGTGTCATTAGTTCATCACCAAACTCTTTCGTCACATCTGTAACATTTACAGGAACTTCTTTTACTCCTGCCTTAATTGCTACTAATGTGCGATGATGACCATCAGTAATGAGTAGCTTCCCATTAACATTTACTTCAATAGGAGGTGATTCTGGTTTATAACCATCTTTGTCTGAGTACCAATCGGAGATAACGCGATAAGTATTGCCGTTTTTGAGAATGTAATCAGGGATGTTTGCTTTTGAGGCATAGACAAAACGAGCAACAATTTCTCCATGACCGTCTAATTGCGCAACGGGTTTGAGTTTGCCTTGATAAATAAACCCTTGAGTCAGAACACCATTGACTTTTTTACCGACTCGGCGGTTTTTGGCATCGATAACGTATTCAATGGTTTTGTTGGGTTGTTGGACTTGGCGGAGATTACCTAGGATATCATAATGGTAAGGTGGGCGATGCCCACCCTACTTGGTGAAATAATTCAAAAATCGGTGCGTTATGGTGCGAAAATATGCATTCTCATTACACTATTTATTAATTAGCTTAGAATAAACCTCTTTACATTGTCTTTGGGCTATATCCTTAGCAGTGCTAAAGGGGGTTGCCGATGTATCTTTTATCGAGGTATCCGCGTTAAAGTCGAGCAATAGTTGCACTATATCCTGATAACAATGATAGGTAGCTAACATTAAGGGAGTGTACCCATTTACTGTTTGAAAATTTACATTTGCCCCACTATTCAAAAGAAGTTCAACGGTTGCTATTCTCCCCTGATAAATAGCTGGTATTAAAGGTGTCTCTTGTTGTTTGTTGCGAATATTAGGATTTGCTCCGTTTTTCAATAAAAGATTAATAAAATCAGTGTTTTCAACCACCGTATGTTTTAAGGACGTTCCTAATTGCCTTAATTGACGTTCAGAGTCTTTAAGCCCCAATCCACAAGCATAATGTAATGGCGTATTTCCATAGGTATCTTGCGTATTGATATCAAAACCTTTTGCTAGCAACTTTTGCATTTCTGTGGTGTCATTAAATATAGAAATAGTTTCCCAGTCTGCTTGGGGCATAGAACATCCCATTAAACTTAAACAAATCACAAAAATTGAAAAATATCTAAGGACACCCATGTCTTTTTGCCCATTCTTCTAGCTCAGTAATACCACACTTTTTGGGATTAAACGGAGTGGCAGGATTTTCATGATTGTTTTCCCATATAAAGTCATCAGCCGCTGGACTCCATTTACTAGTATAGTTAGCTCCTCTACATATACCAACTAAACCATCATCCTTCCAATAAGATTGAGATTCTGTTCCCCGAAGTTTGTCTGGTATTGCATTTGGTTCTGGCTTTTTACATGAAAATTCACATGACCATTCTTTGTATCCACCAATCCAGTCTTTTTCTTCACGCTCCGTGTTATAAACTTTTGAGTTTATGTTAGCGACACAAGAACAACTTGGGCTTGTTCCTAATAAACCATTCTCATCCACCCAATTAACAGGGTCACTGTCAACATACTCAAATAAATTAGCACTCCCGCCTTTAAAATTAATCGGGTCTTTACTCGTCCACCGCCCCGTCTCCGCTTCATAATCCCGTGCGCCAAAGCGTGTTAGTTTCGTATCAACATCATACAACCCACCCGCAAATCCAAACGGTTGAAACTCAGGATTGGTATCTTCAAGGATATTGCCAAACGCATCGTACTCTAAACGTTGAACGATTACGCCTGTTTGTACATCGATGATTAAGCGCGGACTGCCTAAGTGGTCGGAGATAACGCGGTAAGTATTGCCATTTTTGAGGATGTAATCAGGGATATTGGCTTTTGAAGCATAAACAAAACGAGCAAGAACGAGAACCTGCGACCGTGACTGCTTCACGAACCGCTTTTAATTTTTGATTCAGCGTTTCATATCCCTGTATTTTAATTTGCATTGTTTTCTTCCATAAAAAAAGCCATCTACCAATTATGATAGATGGCTTTTTCTTTAGTTATGAGGTGGGCGATGCCTATCCTATGCTTGCTTGGCTATGTTGGTTTGATTATCTTTTATTTTTCAACCTTTCAATATAAATTGCATTGAAAATAGATATCACAAAAATAATTGATATTAGCAAAGCATTCATCAATCTATTCTCAAGTGGAGGTAATACCACGGCAGAATCAAAATTATCAAATAACCCAATATTGTATGGGGTAGATACAAACCAAATGAAGAAAGCTACTATAGCAGTAATTTGTCCTGCCCAATAATACATATTGAGGTGACCTACAGACTGAATGATGAGACAGAGAAAAACTAGCCATTTACTAAAATTGTCAGCGTTCGAATTAAACACAAGAACAGCACCAATCAGGTAGATAGTTGAATAGAAAAAATTTACCACCCACATTACCTTCTTGAGAATTAAAGGCTTCATTTTGTAGAACAACTCCTTTCATTATCTAATCCGAATAATGCATCGTTTGCTCCTTCAATTCCAGCTTCTAGACTATCCACAGTATTTATAGTATAAGTCCAAGGGGAATCAATAACGCCATAATACTCAGCAATATTTGTCCAAAATTTAAGAAAGTCATAACCAACCGTTGCAGAATGCATTAATCCCCAGTTATATGATGATTCTTTAACCTTTAAATAACTATAAAGGTAATGCTCTGCGTTTCTCCGTGCTTCAGATTCAGTACCAATGACGATAGATTTATGATTTCGTTCAACTTGTATCACATACCAAGCCATATCTTTATGTTTCATAAGATAGCTAAGAGCTATATCTTTTCCAAGAAAATCAAGTCCAGAAGGGTCAACCCAATTAACAGGATTATTCCCCACATACCCAAATAAATTACTATCTCCACCTACAAACCCAATTGGGTCTTTACTCGTCCACCGCCCCGTCTCCGCTTCATAATCCCGTGCGCCAAAGCGTGTGAGTTTGGTATCAACATCATACAACCCACCCGCAAATCCGAAGGGTTGAAACTCTGGATTAGTATCTTGGGTGATATTACCAAACGCATCGTAATTTAAGCGTTGGGCAATTGTGCCTGTTTGCACATCAATGATTAAGCGCGGACTACCTAAGTGGTCGGAGATAACTCGATAAGTATTGCCGTTTTTGAGAATGTAATCAGGGATATTGGCTTTTGAGGCATAGACAAAACGAGCAACTAAATTCCCTTGTCCGTCGAGTTGAGCAACAGGTTTTAACTTACCTTGATAAATAAACCCTTGTGTTAGTACACCATTGACTTTTTTACCGACTCGACGGTTTTTGGCATCGATGACGTATTCAATGGTTTTGCTGGGTTGTTGGACTTGGCGGAGGTTGCCTAGGACATCGTAGTGGTGAGGTGGGCGATCCCCACCCTACAGAACTTGCTTAGTTAGATTTATGTTTCTTTTGATGGTCTGCATTCAGGAAATCCCATTTCTTCATCTATCTTTTGTTTTGCGGTTGCAAAAATGGTTAGCGCATATTCTTCTCTCTCAAGAAGGTTATTATGATGAGTCTCATCTAAAACTAATTCTTTATATCCCCAAATTGCATGTATCATATATCTATATGATTGTAAGTATTCTGAAAAATACCACTCCGTCGGCAAACGACTATCAATGACTTTAAATAGAGTAGCGGGATACCAAGAAGGTAAAGAATAGTAATAACTAGGAGATATTAGATACTCTAGTGCATTTTTATACACACATATTCCATAAACGTTATATAAGCGACCTATGGTAAGCTCATCAAATCGTACTTTTGGCGAATAACCTCGCTCAGAATAAAATTCAGGAAGAAATTTTCCATGTTTAACAATATTCTCTACCATCATAAAAATGATACTCCCTACAAAAACCTGACCGTATTTACATACGGTAAAATGTCATACTAGAGTAAGCCTGCCAGAGCCAATCTGGCAGGTAAACATTTTGTATAAGCAAGGAAAAATATTATATGTTTTGATAATGAGTCCTACTTATTTTTAAATTTAAAGTCATCCGCCATTCCACATAGCTTACTATAGGGATTAGTATTATAGGTGTAGTGAATTTCTATACCATTATCAAAAGTTTTGCTCATTTTTACCCACCCATCTGTACCAGGCCAACGTATATCTGTCATTGGTACAGGAATGACCTTACCAGCACTCTGTACCAGGCCAACGTATATCTGTCATTGGTACAGGAATGACCTTACCAGCACTAGGATTACTCATTATTTCTTTCATTGCCAATTGCTCATATAAATTGTTAGCTTCTGTCCTTGCACCTTTAGAATGACCGCGACCTAAGTTAGTAGGTGATGGTAAGGCTTTTGGTAATTCAGGTATAGCCTTTCCAACTTTTGTAATACCAGCAGGAATGCCAGGAATAAGCATTGCAACTGAATCTATGGCGGCATCACCCCATTCTCCATTCGCAATATCCCAAGCTACATTCGCAACATCCCATACAGTATCAACGATAAATCCAGAGCTATCTGTATAGTTGATAGGATTTTCATTGATATAAGAGTATAAATTTGCTTGTTTACCCGCAAAATTAATCGGGTCTTTACTCGTCCACCGTCCCGTCTCCGCTTCATAATCCCGTGCGCCAAACCGTGTGAGTTTGGTATCAACATCATACAATCCACCTGCAAAGCCGAAGGGTTGAAACTCAGGATTAGTATCTTGGGTGATATTACCAAACGCATCGTAATCTAAACGTTGAACAATTACGCCTGTTTGCACATCAATGATTAAGCGCGGACTGCCTAAATGGTCGGAGATAACGCGATAAGTATTGCCGTTTTTGAGAATGTAATCAGGGATGTTTGCTTTTGAAGCATAGACAAAACGAGCAACTAAATTGCCTTGATAAATAAACTCTTGTGTCAGAACACCATTGACTTTTTTACCAACACGACGGTTTTTCGCATCGATGATGTATTCAATGGTTTTTGTGGGTTGTTGGACTTGGCGGAGATTGCCTAGGACATCGTAGTGGTAAGGTGGGCGATGCCCACCTTATTTGGCTGGGCTATGTTCGTTTGTTAATATGAATGTATTCTTCATAAATTATACTAGTATTTGAGCAGGAATCAGTTTGATGATGAGTGGGATTTACTAAAGGAGTACAAATACAAATTGCTGATATTTTAAAGAGCTTGCTTCTAACATATTCCACAATGATATTGCTCCCTAATGGGTCTATTCCATCAAGAGAAAATATGAGAATATCAGAATGGCTACAAGCTATCTCAATTTCAATCAGAAAGCGTTGTGTGCAACTCAAAAATCTAACCATTGTAGATGGAAAAATATTTATGCTACATAATATTTCTTCAGATTGGTAAATACTTAAATTTGCAAATGTCTTCAAATAATCAAGAGCTGTTTTTTTATACCATTTATATCTAAAGAACAAAGAATCATTTAAAAATAACAATACCCCTACTCTTGATGGGTTACCAAAAATTTTTAAACTATTAGTGCGATACTTTTTAAGTAAAATATTAAAGATAAGATTTATTTCTACTGGGCGGATACTTTTTGGTAGTTTCATGCATAGTATTTTATTCTCATATAAAGTAAATGCTGGTATCACGATATCTCCAGTAACTACACCACTACATACTATCTTGACACCAGCATCTGATAACACCATGATGATTTACCTTATCTTCCTAAAGGACAACTATTAATCTGCATTCCGTATGAGAGTTTATCCCATTTACCCTCACGGATTAAACTCCACACAGGTTCTGGATTACCTGTCTCCTTCCAGTGCGGCTGTCATTCTATGATGCCCCTCAGTCACATAGTATTTGCCATCATCTAAGTACCCAGCTATTTGCGCTCGCAATTCAGAATAGTTGAAATTACCATTCAGCATATCATTTTTAATCTGATCAACCAATTCAGGATTACGTAACCCACGCTGTGTCCCCTTAATAATGGGTAATACATCTGCAACAACGGAAACAGCTGTGGTTCCTATTCTTACCGCAGATACCGTTGCACCTAAAATATCACCAGGTCCCAAGCTTGGTACAATCGCATCATTTTCATGCCCTGCTGGTAAAGTTGGGGGTACAACTATATCGTAAATAGTGAGTGCAATAGCTATAATGGGAGCAACAAACCAAGCAAGCTTACCTGTCGGGTCAATCCAATTGACTGGGCACTACCGACATACTCAAATAAATTAGCACTCCCGCCTTTAAAATTAATCGGGTCTTTACTCGTCCACCGCTCCGTCTCCGCTTCATAATCCCGTGCGCCAAACCGTGTGAGTTTGGTATCAACATCATACAATCCACCTGCAAAGCCGAAGGGTTGAAACTCAGGGGTGATATTACCAAACGCATCGTAATTTAAGCGTTGGGCAATTGTGCCTGTTTGCACATCAATGATTAAGCGCGGACTACCTAAGTGGTCGGAGATAACTCGATAAGTATTGCCATTTTTGAGGATGTAATCAGGAATGTTTGCTTTTGAAGCATAGACAAAACGAGCAACTAAATTGCCTTGCCCGTCTAATTGCGCAACAGGTTTGAGTTTGCCTTGATAGATAAAGCCTTGTGTCAGTACGCCATTGACTTTTTTACCGACACGACCGACGGTTTTTCGCATCGATGCTGAGGGGGGTATCGTAACGATACCTCCCTGCTTGGCTTGCTATTCACAAAAGACAGGTTGCTTATGACACAACCAAACATGCCAAAAAAAGACTCTTTCTTTACGTATCTCTTCAGTCCCCTCATTATAAAGCTCACTGCCCGCTCCTGTTATTACTCCCAACATCGTATCGAGTAAATCAATGACTAAATCTGGAGAATAGTGAGTAATACCCTCAACACTTCCATCATCAAAAACATGCGGGGAATTAAGTGCTAACCCTGGATAAGGTAATACTCTCCTATCGTCCATGTATTTAATCAACGCAGGAGCAATGCTGACATCTCGTGTTTGGAGTTGATCACAGGCTTTATGTACTTTTTCTTTATCAAAAATATCCACTAAAAATTGTTTTACTGTTAACTCTTCATTCAATGAATTTCGATTTAAATAATCGTGAACTTTTTTTACATCAGTTACTTGTTGGAGAATTTCTTGTTTTACCATTTGAGTGAAAGCTGTCTCTTTGGAAATGTTTATGATAGCTTTTGACCAATCAAGAAGAAAAATCCAATTAGAATCATGTGAGTCATCCAAAAAAACCATACAATCCTGCTTAAGACAGTTCTTAAGTAGGCTTTTATGTTTTTCAATATAAAAAGTGACTTTTCGGTCGTCTTTAATACTACTACCTTTAAGTATGCTAGTTATTTGAAAATCTGCGGTAAATGAATTATCAGATTCAGAAAGACTCGTTACTTTCCCTATGACGATAACATTAGCATATACAACTGCTTTCCATAATGGCATATCTATTGGTTGTTCAATCTTGGGGGGTAACAAAAAAGTGAAAACTAACGTTGTTAGGAGTAAGTTTGTCATGTTTAACACCATGAAATGATTATTCAACTATTATTAGGAATTACGCAGTTGAATAGATAAATTTTTGATTTAAAATCAAAATTAATAAATTACAACTTCAACTGCGTAACTCCTAATATCGTTTTAATATCTCTTATTTTGGACAATTCCTTGTAATATTATTAATTCCGTATTTATTTTGCAGTATATCTTCTATATCAATTTCCCATACCGTCCCAGAAGAACCATGCATAATATTGCCGAAAAACTTGAGTTTCTTTTCTCTTTTTTCTCTAGTATCGTCAGATGGTTGAACATATCTATCGTCGATTCCCATAAGGTGTCCACTCTGATTCAGCTCGGATAAACATTTGGTCACGTTCAACTGATGTGAATCCTTCACGTCTGGTGTATACAACATTTATTATATTTCCACCTGATTCAACGGTTTGAACTTTCATTGAGGTAGTATACTTACCAAACTGACCACTCCATCCTTTTTGAACTTGGTTAATAAATCTCTGTTCAAACCCCCAAGAAGTTTCCCCTCGAAAAGTAACAGGTAGAATAATCTGTATATTATCCCCACATACGACTACATTCACATATAATCCTGTGGAATCAATAAAGTTTATTGGGTCATTACCTGTATAAACAAACACATTACTTTCAGCAACCAACCCAATCGGGTCTTTACTCGTCCACCACCCCGTCTCCGCTTCATAATCCCGTGCGCCAAACCGTGTCAGTTTCGTATCAACATCATACAATCCTCCAGCAAACCCAAACGGTTGAAACTCAGGATTCGTATCTTGGGTGATATTACCAAACGCATCGTAATTTAAGCGTTGGGCAATTGTGCCTGTTTGCACATCAATGATTAAGCGCGGACTGCCTAAGTGGTCGGAGATAACGCGATAAGTATTGCCATTTTTGAGAATGTAATCAGGAATGTTTGCTTTTGAAGCATAGACAAAACGAGCAACTAAATTGCCTTGTCCATCGAGTTGAACAACAGGTTTTAACTTACCTTGATAAATAAAGCGTTGTGTCAGCACACCATTGACTTTTTTACCGACACGACGGTTTTTCGCATCGATGACGTATTCGATGGTTTTTGTGGGTTGTTGGACTTGGCGGAGATTGCCTAATACGTCGTAATGATAGGTTGTATCATTTTTAGTCAGTAATTCGCCATTGAACGTATAGCTGTAAGTGTTTGAACCATATTGCAACAAACGGTCTTGTGCATCGTACTGTGCGTTGTTGAGGCGGTTGCCATTGGCATCGTATTGATAGGTTTCTGTGATGATTCCATCTTGTTTGACTTCAATTAAGCGTCCTGCGAGGTCGTAGCTGTAATCAATGCTGTGGGTAATGCCTTCAATCGTTTCTAATTTCTGGGTAATCCGTCCTGCTTTATCGTGGGTGTAATAAACCTGATACAGGGGATTGTTGGCATAACTCGCGGTTTCCGCGCTCAGTTCGCCAAAAAGGCTGTATTCGCGTTGGGTTACGACATTTTCTAGGGTGGTGCTTGTTAATAAACCATTTTCTGCTCGTCGGTTCAGTTGGATTGCACCAACTTGGCTTAATAATCCGTCGTTATCGTATTGATAGCTGATAGTTTCCCCATTTACACGGGCTTCAGTGACTTGTAGGTTGTTGTTGTAACTTAATTCCACCGAACCATTCACTGTGCCTGTGCTGGTTTCTGAGAGGGCTAAAGAACCATCGTAGGTGTAACTGAGTGCGCTACCATCAACGGCGGTTAAACTGGTGACTCGTCCTTGTGGGTCATAACTTAAGTTTTGTGTGCCATTGGGCAGGGTTAAGTTGTTTAAACGTCCTTGCGCATAATTGAGCGTAACGGTTTGTCCATCGGGGCGGATAATTTGCGTGAGTTCTTTGTCCACATTCCAAATATATTGGGTTTGTGGCGCAGTTATCTCGGGTAAAACAGGCGGAATATAGGCGGTTTGATAATCCACCGCGTTGTAATCAAACGTATGTTGGGGACGACTCGGTGGGGTAATTGCGGTGACATTGCCGTTGGCATCATATTGGTAATAAATCACTCTGCCATCGGTGAGTGTTTGCGTGAGTAGGCGACCGACAGCGTTTGAACATATCAAACATCAGTTTTTACGCCTAATAGAAGCTGTATTGGAATACATAAAACTTTAGATAATTCAATAATATTACTTAAACACCATGAGTCAATGTAATTTGGGTCAGATTCTACAGATTTTATTGCCCAAACATAAAGACCTGTTTTATCGCTTAATTCATCTTCAGATAAGCCTTTTTGTTCCCTCATTTGCTTGATTAATACATTTCTACATTTATTCTTTTAGATAGCGTTTTAAGGACAATATATGCGTCAACAATTTGTAATTGCTTTTACTACCATGTTACTTTTTCAATCTGTTGCCATTGCAGCGACCCCAGAAACATGGTTAGCTAAAATCAAAGAACAAGGTTATGAACCTATCCTGCAACAATCCTTTCAACAAGCAGGACAAGACAAACAAATGGTACTTGTCGCAAAGTCTAAGGGAGATGCTCATGCGGATAACAGCACCGTGTGGGCTACCGTTTGGACAAATGAGAATAGCAACTGGAAAATAGAGGCAGAAACAAAAAACATCGATGCACCGGGTAGTGGTGGCGCGTATCCCAGCGTTACTTTTGTGAAAGTAGGTGATGATAACTATGGGGCTATTTTAGACGGGGGCGGCACGTTCCAAGGCTACACGGTTTCAAATTCTACCGTTATCCTGCCAATTGGTAAAAAATTTATTATTGCCCTAGATCAAGAAACTTACAGCGACAATTTAGGGACTTGTGAACCAGATGCTCACCCCTTAGAGTGTTACGAATATGACCAAAAAATCAGTTTCGTCAAAGGGAATGATGCTGAATTTTATGATTTACAACTGACTGAAACAGGGACGAAACGTGCAAGTGAATCTGATAATACGATTATTCCTGCGACAGGCGAAAAACGCTTAGTTTTTAACGGCGCATCTTATCAAGCAGAAGAAGCCAAAAAAACTGAGCATAAAAGCTCTTTTAAATAAGCGTATTTTGAAGTACTGCTTTAAATAACAAAGACCTGCTAAATTTTGGAAATTTAGCAGGTCTTTTTTTGTCTGATACGTTTATACACCACCCCGTAGCCAAGGTTTGAGCAAGTGGCTGATTAAATCCCCCATATATTTCAATAAATCAGTGCCCATGCCTGCATGAAAACGGGAAACGTCATTGCTGCCCATAGCAAGAATGCCGTTAGCCTTAGGCACACCCAAGGGAATTAAAACCGCTGAGGCAATTCGACTATTGGGAAATAAATAATCGGTTTGCACATGAGATAAACGCCCACAACTGGGGTGATTTGTACTTAATAAGGTTTCAAATAAGGTAAAAACCTGCGCGTCATATTCCACAAATTCTTGTCTGCCCGCTAAGACAGGATTAGGAATATCAAATAGTTTCACCACAACGGCATCTGTTCCAAATTCTTTATGTAATGTACCGTACAAACGGTTAAAAAATTCATCCGCACTAATAGCCGCAGCAAGTACGCTAATTAAACGTTGAATCCGTTGATTTAATATCTCATTTTGCTTTGCAATGGCAATGAGATTATCTAATTTACGCTGAAGTTGTTGATTTTCATCGCGTAAAACAATTAATTGCCGTTCTACTAAGGAAACCGCAGAGCCTTTTTGTTGATGTGGAATTTCTAAAATAGCTAAAAGATTTTCATGACGCGAAAAAAACTTCGGATGCCGTCTTAAATATTCAACAATAGCATCTTCCTCTGGCATTTCATCGATTAAGGTTTGTGTATTCATAATTCTATTGTTCCCTCAAAAACACAGGTAGCAGGGCCACTCATATTCACGCTTGCTGAATCCGTCGCTGCCCATTCAATATGCAATTGCCCATAATGCAAGTGAACAATAACAGATGAGCCTAATAGTCCAGCACGTTGCCCTGCAACAACAGCCGCACAAGCACCTGTTCCACAAGCAAAAGTTTCCCCTACACCACGTTCAAACACTCGTAAACGGATTTGATGTTTATCGACAATCTGCATAAAACCAACATTCACCCGCTCAGGAAAACGCGGATGTTGCTCAATTTCCGCGCCTAAGGTTTGTACAGGGGCATCACGAACATTGTCCACAATCAAAACGACATGGGGATTGCCCATAGAAACGACACTGACTTGATACGTTCGCCCCTCAACTTCTAAGGGGTAAAATAAAGCGGTTTCTTCAGCAAGAAATGGAATTTCGGCAGGTAAAAAACGCGGTTTTCCCATATTGACGGTAATATTACCATCAGGGCGGATATGCAATTGGATAATCCCTGACATGGTTTCGACATGTAAAATATGTTTAGTCGTTAATCCTTTGTCATAGACATATTTTGCAAAACAACGTGCACCATTGCCACACTGTTGAACTTCCGAGCCATCCGCATTAAAAATACGATAGCGAAAATCAACCATCGCTTGGGTTGACGGTTCTACAACCAATAATTGATCACAGCCAATGCCAATATGCCGATTCGCAAGATAACGAATTTGAATAGGCGTTAGGCTAAAAGCTTGCTTCATGGCATTGATAACAATAAAGTCGTTACCAAGCCCATGCATTTTAGTAAAGGGAAGCAAAGTGCGCATTGTGTAATAATGTACGATTTATTGAAAAATAAGCGGAGTATCTTACCGATTTTATGAGATTTACCACGATAACACAAAATTCATTTTGTCTTATCTTCACAGATTCAATGCCCGTGACGAGTATTCGTTTTTTATAAAAAGACAGATTAAACTAATTAAACAGAATGATAAGCAATGCTTTTGAGTGGTTTATGAAAAACTCGCTTAAGTATGCTTGTTAAATACAAATTAATGTTTAGAAAACAAATAAATTTTAAGAGAAAAATATGCAATTAGGCACAGAAGAACGGATAAAACTAGAACAGCATATTGAGGAATTAGAGTTAGAACACCACGATTTAGACGATGTTATTCATCGTTTATCACAGGATAAGCATATGGATCAACTTCAATTACAACGACTGAAAAAACGAAAGTTGT
Source organism: Beggiatoa alba B18LD (assembly GCF_000245015.1). Lineage (NCBI taxonomy): Bacteria > Pseudomonadati > Pseudomonadota > Gammaproteobacteria > Thiotrichales > Thiotrichaceae > Beggiatoa > Beggiatoa alba. The sequence continues at coordinate 1,841,846 of NZ_JH600070.1, forward strand.
ATTTAAAAGATACAATTATGCGTTTAAAAAGTCAGCTTATTCCTGATTTAAATGCATAATTGCTGATAAACTGAGGGATTTCTTATGTCCGAAAGAAGCAGTGTACGCAGACACTTGTTTTTATACTTAGATGTTATTAATAGAAAAAACAATGAATTACTAGGGTATTTAGGCGATATATCTGAACAAGGATTAATGTTTATTTCTCAATTAAACATCAATCCTGACCAACTCTTAGATATTCGTATCGAAATGCCTGAGAATGTACAATATATCGATAAGCCTTATCTTGATATTCAAGTAAAAACTCGCTGGTCTGAACCGAATATTAATCCACAACTCAATTGTATCGGTTGTCAATTTGTCGAATTTGATAAAAAAGACCTACCGCTTATTCATCAAATTACTGATCTTCTGACTTTTGATGAAGGCTTTGAAATTAAACGGGTTCATCGTCCCTCCTAGCCCGTATAAACCCGCTGCTGACGCTTTATTGATTGGTTGATATGCCCGCATGAGAAAAATTGATAAATATATCGGTTACAACGTTTTAATAGGCATTTTAATGGTTCTATTTATCCTCGTTGGGCTTTTTGTCTTTTTTGATTTTATTGACGAAGTCGATGACATTGGCAAACAACAATATGGCGTATGGCAAGCGGTTTTATTTGTCACGTTACAAACACCCCAACATATTTATGAATTATTTCCAACCTCTGTTTTACTAGGCAGTTTATTGGGGTTGGGCGCGATGGCGACTAATCATGAATTAACCGTTATTCGTGCTAGTGGTGTTTCCGTCTTACGTATTGCCCGTTCAGTTTTACAAATTGCCCTACCTTTAACCCTGTTAGTCATGCTGATAGGGGAAACTATCGCTCCCGCTGGCGACCAATACGCCTATAACATGCGTTCTGTGGCACAAGCCGACAATGAATATATATCCTTTCAAAGCCGTTACGGTTTTTGGGCGCGAGATAAAAATAATTTTATTAATATCCGTACAATTCAACATGATGGCGGATTTGGTGCAATTGCGTTATATCAATTAGATGATAATTTACAATTAAAATCATTAGTGCTTGCAAAGTCTGCTTATTATGAAAATGGGGTATGGCAACTGCGCGATGTTCGCCGTGACACATTGAGTGCAGATGCTATTCGCTTGGAAACATTAGAAAAATTGGATTGGGGTGCGGTTTTAAATCCTGCACTGATTAAATCAGTGATTGTCAGCCCTGAAAAATTATCGTTAACTGGTTTATATAGTTATATTAAATACTTGCGTGAAAGCGGACAACGTGACGAGCCGTATCAATTGGCGTTTTGGCAACGGATTACCTATCCATTAGTGAGTTTAGCCATGATTTTCATCGCTATTCCCTTCGTGTTTGGCTCATTACGGACGGTTGCAATCGGGCAACGGATTTTAGTGGGCGCATTAATTGGCATAGGCTTTCATATTTTAAATCAAACAGCAGGCAATGTCGGCTTGGTTTTCAATATGAACATTATCGCTAGTGCCTTGTTTTCACCGATTTTATTTGTATTACTTGCCATTGTTTTAATGCGACGTTTGATTTAATTTAACCTAAGTTCGGCGAGTTTCTTTTAAAAAGACAATAGTTTGTCTGAACCAGAATTCACAGAATTTTCAGAATTAACAGAATTTAAAACCCTTAAACCAAAAAATTAAGGTGAATCATGCTTTTTTATTCTGCTAATTCTGTGAATTCTGATTCAGACAAAAAAAAGACCTGCTAGGTTTTCAAAACCTAGCAGGTCTCTGTTTTATAAAACTCGCCGAACTCAGGTTAGAACAAACCTAAATTCAATGATAAATTAATTTAACGCGAGTACGGCGAGATAATAGATATAAAACAGCGGATTAATGATAAAAGCGGAATAAAAGGGGAATGGAAGAAATAAAAAGTTGTACCTAAAGGAAAAGTAGGAATAATGGAACATCACTAAACGTCCACCCCCACTTTCCAAAGGTACAACCATGGATATGATAACAATCCTGTTCTGCTCAATCGACGACTTTTGTAAATGGTTCATGCCTTTATGGGAACAAATGTTGTTAGAAGAAGGAAATCCCAAGAAAAGTCAGCGAGATGGGACAATGTCCCCGTCGGAAGTGATGACCTTACTCGTGTTGTTTCATCAATCTAATCAACGCCATTTCAAAGGATTTTATACCCACTATGTTCCTCAGGTACTCGGGGGGGCGTTTCCGAAACGGGTCAGTTATCAACGGTTTGTTGAGTTATCCCAGTCAGTGATGATACCGCTCAGTGCTTACTTGCACAGTCGGCGGGTAAACTCTCGCGGGATTGCCTTCATTGACTCCACCCCGTTAAAGGTTTGCCACAATCGGCGAATTTCACACCATAAAACCTTTGCAAACCTTGCACAGAGGGGGAAGAACTCTATTGGGTGGTATTTTGGCTTTAAATTACATTTAGTCATTGATGATAACGGTGAATTAATCTCCTTTTTTCTCACCGCCGCGAATTTTGATGACCGCAAGGGCTTAAGGGCGATGACGCAATTTATTCAAGGTAAGTTATATGGCGACAAGGGCTATATTTCTAAAGCATTTTTCGCCGTACTCGCGTTAGGTATTACTAAACAGGTAAGGTTGATAGGATAACCTGAGTTTGGCGAGATTTATAAAATAAAACAGAGACCTGCTAGGTTTTAAAAACCTAGCAGGTCTGTCGGAACAGGCGAAAAGGTTTGAAGGACTAGCAGAGATTACTCTCTTGTTTTTCATCGGGATTCTCCAGACAAGATTAAAACATTTTCTGAATCAGGATTTTCAGGATTAACAGGATTTAAAACCCTCAAACCAAAAAGTCAGGTAAATCACGCTTTTTAATCCTGCTAATCCTGATTCAGACAACTTGTTGTCTTTTTAAAAGAAACTCGCCGAACTCAGGTTATTTTATCAATCTCGCAAAACTGGGGTTAATCTGTAAAAAACCATTTTCCCAGATAAAGATGGCTTAAATAAGTGGGTTCTGGATTTTTACGTTGATAAGCCATGATGGCATAAGTTATAAAGGGGGGTTCTCCTGCAATTTGAGCAACGCCTTTTGTATAAGGATGGATTTTATAAGGGCTATTTACGGTTGAGAATTGTTTAACGGTGATATTTTCCGCCCGTAATTGGGCTTTTAATTTTACAAGGGCAATTAATCCTGTTAAATCCTGTAAGCGAAGGAAATAAATACTAAAATCAGGAACAGCAATATCACTTAAAATATGCCCAATAGGATTATAAAACCATCGCCATGTTGCAACGGGTAATGGCGTTTCTTGTTGGCGAATAAGTGCTTGTCCTTCTTCATAGCTGAGTGTGTTTAGGGGAAGCAGGCGGGTATAACGTGGATATTCAAAGTTAATTGTTGCACGAGGTTTAAAAGGAAGTACTTTCTCCCCCCATTGAAAGAGCAAGTTATCCTCTTCTGTGGTTAAAAAAGCCTGTGGTACGCTTGCCATTAATAAAAGTTGATTTGCCATCGCTCTAAATTCTGACCGCATCGCTAATTCTAAAGAAAGTTCAGCAGGGCTTAAGGTCGGAATTTGGTTAATAGCGGTAATCACTTCAGGACTTAACTGGGGAATATCTAATAAATTACTATAAACATGCAGGGTTTGCGCGAGCGCACGCTCAGCAATCACTTTAGCAATTAGATTATTGCTCTCAGCAAGTAGTCGTTGATAAAAATTGAAATCTTGTTGTAATTGTGTCAACACCTCGTTGATTTGCCCGTTGTCGATGTGGTTGACAAGTGCCATATGGGAAAGGTTTTGTATTCTTAAAAGCTGGGCGTATTTTGGGATTGGGGTGTAAATCGTAAATAACGTGACATCATGAAAATGTTTGTATTGGTATAAATCCCGATAACGATTTAATAAAAAACGGTATTTTGTTATTAAGGCTTGTACATCGCTGTTTTTTTCCCGTAAGACATTAAAACAGTCTTGTTTTTCCCATTGACAGAGATTATCTAGCGTTATTTTAGAAAGTAAATCGTCAGCTGCTTCATTTTTATAGGTATTTTTTCCCGTTTTTAAATAGTGTTCTGCGCTCGCGCTAATCAGTGCGGCTTTTTTAAGTCCTTCTGCATGAGGGTTTTGCCCTTCTGGCACATCAAACGCTAATAAACTGAAATAGGCATTTTCTTCAGGTTTTGGCAGGTTGGTATTAGGGGCTAACCACGCGCTGGCTTCTGGGCTTAAGGATTCATCAGGCAATAAGTGTAGGGAAAATAAAAGAATCAGTGTCATAACACCGATAGATAAGATGATTTTAATCAAGGGTTTCATCCGCTTTCTCCGCCGTTTTTTAGTTGAATTAATCTTAACGCATTTGTCTGATGTCTGAATCAGGATTCACAGGATTAGCAGGATTTAAAAGCGTCATTCATCCGCCTTGGCATCGTTTTATAGTACGTTTGCTATAGTTTTTGGTTTGGGGGGGTAATCCTGAAAATTTTGATTCAGATAATCGTGTTTTAGGCATAAAAAAACCACTGTCGCTTAAAAGGGCATACAGTGGTTTATTTTTTTAAAACAGTTTTTATTGGGCTTTAGAAACCATAAAGGCAACGGCTGCTTTGATGTCGTCATCGCTAGCCGTAGAACCACCTTTAGGGGGCATAATGCCTGCTTTACCTTGGAAACCATTGAGGGCATGACCAAACATGGTATCTAAACCTTGTGCAATGCGGTCTTTCCACGCGCTGGCATCAGCAAATTTAGGTGCGCCTGCTAACCCTGAATCGTGGCAAGCAAAACAGGTGGCTTTATAAACTTCTTCGCCTTTGGCTAAGTCATAAGCACTGACATCAACCGCACCTGTACTGGCTGTTGTTTCTGCGGGTTTGGTCGCTTCAGTTTGAGGAGCTGGGGCTGTTTCCGCTGGTTTAGCTTCTTCTGCTGGTTTAGCGGCTTCGGCAGGTGCAGGGGTTGCGGGAGCAGGTTCGGCAGCGGCTTCAGGTTTTTTACCTTCCGCATCTCCTATCATAAAGCGAACGGCTTCTTTCACTTCGTCATCGCTCAATTGTGCTTGACCACCTTTGGCGGGCATCGTGTTAAAGCCTCCAATTGCATGGGTATAAAGGGTATCAATACCTTTTGCAATGCGGGGAGCCCAATCGTCTTTATTGCCAAATTTAGGCGCGTTTAACGCACCTGTTGCATGACAGGCACTACAAACGTTTTTATAAACTTTTTCACCAGGGGCTAATTTTTCATCTTTTGCTTCAGCAACAACGGGAACTGCTCCGATATTGACCGCGCTGATTGGTTTAACCCGTAATTCTACTGCGCCCGCTGGTTCTGGCGGAGTTGCTAAGTAATACTCCACACTTGCAACGAGACTAACCGCAACAATAATCCATAATGCTAATAATAAAGCTAAGTTCCTCATAGAAACACCACCTTGATTGCTCTCGTGAAACCCCTTTTAAATAAACAAACTTGTTTAAATAAAAGCCGACATAATTTGAGCCTATCAGTATAACATAGGCTTTTATCTAAGCAGATAGACGGGTGTGATTAAATCATGTACAATTTACAACTTCATTTCGCTACGCGCCCGTAGCTCAGCCCGGATAGAGCGTTGGCCTCCGGAGCCAAAGGTCACAGGTTCGAATCCTGTCGGGCGCGCCATCTATCCCCTCTCCTTTTTATAGACGTTAAATCACGAAAGTTTCTATTTAATCAAGCTGTAGTATCGTCATCTAACGGGGCTATTCTGGCACATTTGCAGGCGTTTCGGTGAGTTTTTTCCATGCACATTTTCCCCCGCTGGCTTTATCAATGGCGTTTAAGCGTTGTTGATGGGCTTCGAGTTCTTCTGCGTTCGCTAGAATAATGGGTAAAGCGGGGCGGTCTGTTGCTAAACGGCGAATTGTTTCTTGCGCGGGTTGATGGCGGTTAGTTTGTTGATTGCTATCAGTTGCTAGCAAGCTGGTTTGTCCGCCTGTCATGGCAAGATAAACTTCGGCTAAGAGTTCCGCGTCTAATAATGCGCCGTGTAATTCTCTATGTGAGTTATCAATGCCATAGCGTCGACATAAGGCATCTAAATTGGCTTTTTGTCCTGGGAAGAGGGTGCGTGCCATTTTTAGCGTGTCGGTGATTTGGCAATAGTGGTTTAAGGCTTGCCAATTTTGACGCAGTAGTTGTAATTCATGATTAATAAAGCCTACGTCGAAATCGGCGTTATGAATAATCAATTCTGCATCGCGGATAAAATCCATAAATTTGGTGACAATTTCGGCAAATTTGGGTTTATCTTGTAGAAACTCGCTTGTAAGACCATGTACAGCAACGGCTTCTGCTGATATTTCACATTCAGGATTTAAATAGCAGTGAAAGTGTTGTTTTGTAACACGACGGTTGAGTATTTCAATACAGCCGATTTCAATGATTCTATGCCCTTCTTTTGGTTCTAATCCTGTCGTTTCTGTATCTAATACTATTTGACGCATGATAATTTCCTAAAAAAATCCGTTAGGCGTTTTCTGATTCAACGCTTTTAATAGGCGTTGGTGAATATTTTCAAAACCGCCATTGCTCATAATTAAAATATGGTCGTTTGGGCGGGTGAATTCGCACAGTTGCTGAATTAACGTTTCGGTATCGTGGCATAAATGACCATTTGGTACGGCTTTGGCTAGTGACCAGCCTAGTTGTGGGGATTGGTATAAGAAAATCGCATCGGCTTGTTGTAGTGCGGGCGCGAGTTCGTTTTGAAAATAGCCCATTTTCATGGTGGCGGAACGGGGTTCTAACACGGCAATAATGCGTGCATCGCCAACCCGTTGTCGTAAGGCTTGCATTGTCACTCGAATCGCTGTCGGATGGTGGGCAAAGTCATCATAAACTGTGATTTGCTGCGCAACGCCACGACATTCCAAGCGACGTTTTACATTTTGAAAACGGCTTAATGCTTCACAGGCTTGTTGGGGTAAAATGCCAACATGTTGGCAGGCAATAATCGCTGCTAAGGCATTGTGTACATTATGTTCACCGCATAATTGCCAATGAACTTCGCCTTGTGTTTGTCCTTTGTGGGAGACTGTAAAGGCACTGCCATCAGTTGTTAATAAATGTGCTTGCCATGCAGAATTTGTTTGGGCAAATGTTTCCGTTGGTGTCCAACAGCCTTGTTTTAAAACGGTTTGTAAACTATTTTGTTGTCCGTTATAGACGATAAGCCCTTGACTGGGAACAGTGCGCACAAGGTGATGAAATTGGCGTTGAATCGCGGCTAAATCAGGATAAATATCGGCGTGGTCGAATTCTAAGTTATTTAAAATCAGAGTACGCGGGCGATAGTGGACAAATTTGGCGCGTTTATCAAAAAATGCGGTATCGTATTCATCCGCTTCTACAACAAAAAACGGCACGCTACCTAAACGGGCAGAAACGCCAAAATTTTCGGGCACACCACCAATTAAAAAACCGCATTCTAAACCCGCATCAGTCAGTATCCACGCGACCATGCTACTGGTTGTTGTTTTGCCATGTGTACCTGCAATCGCAATGACCCAACGATTATGCAGGAGTTGTTCAGCCAGCCATTGTGCGCCTGAAATGTAGGGAATACCTAAATTTAACACGGCTTCTATTGCTGGATTACCCCGTGATAAGGCATTGCCAATAATGACGCAATCGGGACGTGGGTTTAAATGTTCTGCTAAATATCCCTGTTTGCATTCAATCCCTTGTTCAGCTAATTGGGTGCTCATGGGTGGATAAATAGCGACATCAGAACCAACAACGGTATGTCCTAATTGTTTTGCTAAGACAGCAAGCCCCGCCATGAAAGTGCCACAAATCCCTAAAATATGTATATGCATGATTTATTATAATAAAGCGGTAATTTGTCCCAATAAAGTTGCAACTAAACTGAGCACAACAAAGGTAACAATGACACTGAAGAAGATAGTTAGATTGAGCGCGTGACGGAAAATGTGAATATAGATAGCCAATTGCCAAATAACCAGCGCGGTAAGAATTATTGCGGAAAATTCAACGGGTTCATTATTGGATTGTTGAACATAAATAAATAGGCTGATAGGCATACCAAGTAAGCCGAATAAACTCCCCGTTCCTGCAATGGCGGTGAGTGTTTGCACAAAGCGTGGTAAGAGCTTCACGATATATAATAAACTGGCAACAACGAAGGCTAATAAAGCAATTTCTAAAAGGCTCAGTAATAGTGCTGTTGGGAAATCCAGTTGCATAGCGAGTAACGGGATATTGAGTAGCACATAACAGAGCATACAGCCCCAGAGTAAAACGGGTGAGTATGGGAGGTGTTGCGGGGCGATGCGAAAGCGACAGAGGTTGAAAAATAAAAGACCCAGTTGCAAAAGAGTGTTCGTCATAACGTGAGCATTGCTAATATCAAAAGAAAACGCGCTTTATAGGCTGGCAGTTTGGTGAGTGCTGGAACATAAAGCAGGGGATGAAAAAGGTGTTAAAGACTAGCAGTTTTCAATAAACGGTTAGTCTTAACACATCAAGTGAAATAATGACAGCTTCGTGATAACGCTAATAAGCAATCGTGTTATCTTAAGCGGTTGGGCTGTTACCCGCAAAAAAACGACGTATCCAAGCATACCCTTGCGCAATAGCTTGTTTGCCTAATGCCCATAATGACCAAAATTCAAACGGGTGAATGTTCATCTTATTTTCAATCACGTTTGGCACGGCTTGTAAAGGCGAGGCAGTTGACCGCTGTATTAAGCCACGATGTAATTGTACGTTAGTACGAACCAGCCATGTTGTATAAACCGAAAGCAGTTGATGATAACGCTGTGGTAAAACTACTTCATCACGGTGACTGCTTTCAACCGTCGGGCGGTAATGAGAGAGCATTAACCATTCATCTATCGCAAATTGTGCTTCTTCAATGGCAAGACGGAAAGACAAGCCTTGTTGCGGGTTTAGCTCGATACGAGTAGTAATGCGTTCCATCACTTGCTTTGTCACGAGAGCCTGTTCTGCTTCAGGCAATTTATACGTGTTCAAATAGGCTTGTAAGCGATTGGTAATGTCCACAGGGACAAGCACGCTATTGCCTACTTTTTCGTGGGGTTCCATTGATAACTCCATGTTTCGGTTAATACGTCATTCCCTCGTTTTAAAAATGCACGTAATTCAACAGGGTCTTGGTCTGCTACTTCTAATTCAAAAAACAAGCGATAGCCTTTTGTAAACGGGTTTTTTTGCACAACCTTATTGATGATTTTCCCTTTAGTGCTAGAGACGACACCATCTAATACCGTATCGATGGGTAAATTTTCTAAAGCATTACCACTGAATTCAATGACAAATTTCCGTTGTTTTTCATTTAAGCTATCACTACCACCGCGTCCTATTCGTGTTGAAATCACTCGCCCGCCTGATTGTAATTGTTCATCATCACTCATGAAGCGAATACGATATTCAAATGTAACTTCGTCACCTTTTTCTATCGGTTTTTCAGGTACCCAGAATAAAACAATATTATCGTTACGTTCCGCATCGGTGGGGATTTCTACTAACTGCACAACCCCTTTACCCCATTGACCAATGGGTTCAATCCACGCGCTAGGACGTTGATGATAAAAAGATTCTAAATCCTGATAGTTATTAAAATCCCTGTCCCGTTGCATTAAGCCAAAACCACGCGGATTGTCATCAGAAAAAGAGTTAATTCGTAAATCTTGCGGATTATTTAACGGTCTCCAAATCCACTCACCGCTGCCATTTGCCATCAATAAGCCATCAGAATCATGCACTTCTGGGCGGAAATCATCTTGAAAACGGTCAGTATTTTCACCGTGATAAAACATACTGGTTAACGGAGAAATACCCAGTTTAGCGACTTTTTCACGGGGGAAAATGCTAGCTTTCACACTGATAACTGTGTCAATGCTGGGCGAAAGGGTAAAACGATAAGCCCCTGTAACACTTTTACTCTCTAAGAGTGCATAAACAGTGATACTCGTCGCATCTTTATTCGGTTTTTCTAACCAAAATTCGCTGAAATAAGGAAATTCCTCATTATTTCCTGTATTAATGGCTAAACCTCGCGCGGATAACCCCCAATGCTGGTTTTTACCCACTGCGCGGAAATAACTTGCCCCAACAAATGAAGCAAATTCGTTAAAATTTTCATCATTAATCAAAGGGTAAAATAATTGAAATCCTGCAAATCCTAAAGTCGCAGGCATATCAGAAGGTAATTCTGTTTTACCAAAAGTAAACAAATCACGGCTATATTCTAAAGGGGAGATAATCCCCTCATCGACGATATTAATCTTTACTTGTTTGTTGTACAAAAAACCGCGATGGAAAAAGCGTGCAATAAACGGTAATTTATCTTTTAACCATAAAGATTTATCCGTGCGAAAACGCAAATCTCGATACTGGTCATAGCCCAAATTCACCAAATAATCAGGTAAAGCTGCTGAAGTATCTTCTTTAAAAGGTTGCGTCGCTAATTCAGCCGCACGACGATGCACATTGGCAAAATTAAAACTATCTGCCACTTTAATCGTTTCAACAGAAGGGATTTCAGGGGTTGCATAACTATTGCTCATACTTAAAGGAGACACCGATAACGTGCTCGCTAAAGATAAGAGAAAAACCGTTCTTTTCACCATCGTGCTAACTCATCATTATTCAAAAGGGGTTACAGGAAGGATTAATCGTTAATCTGATGACAAACAGATTGTTTAACATGGTTATAGTATCTTCCTTTTACTATTCCATCGTTTATGAATTATAAAGTGCGTATCTTTTGGCAAAAGATCGAATGGATAGACAATAAAAAATCTGGGGGTTTGGTCATGTTCATCGCGCGGGAAATCAAGATTGCTACAGCGCAACATTATATAGGATGCAAAAAACGACTGGTGAGTATTAAAAATAACAATGCTTACTCATGAGATTTTTACAACTTTAACGAGAAACATACAAACAGCAACGATTAAAATGCGACAATAACGCCTTATGCATTTTTCCTGACTTTGAAAATATGAAGCAAGCAGGTTAAATTAAACGACTCAATCAATATTTAGGATTGTCTATGATGCACCCACAATGGCAAACCTTATTAAAACACGCCATCTTAGGAACAGCACAACAACCTTACGCCGTTCCAACTGCAAGCGATGATATTCTTTCCCCGTTATATCAACAACTCACCACAAAACCGACCGAAGAGCAATTATTGTCCACGGCTGCATTGTTGCTTATTTCCCAACAGGTTGGCGCACTTCCGCCAAAGGCAACTGAACCGCCCATTCCCACCTGTGAAGCAGAAACACGTCCACTATGTACACCTAAAGCGGCACATTACCTAGAGGCGATACTCTTAAAAGACATCAATAACTGGGAACTCTTACTATTAGAATGGGTTGCATTAGCACAAAAAAAAGCCTGCATTGTTCCCCCTAAATACTTACCTACTTTATTAAATGTCATTCAAAGTAAACCTGAATTACGGGGACGGATTCCCAGCCATGTTGTTGGCAAACGCGGTGAATGGCTCTGCCAACAATCTTCTGCGTGGAAAGAATTATTAGTCAGCGTCGATATAAACGAAGAAAACTGGACAAACGCCTCACAAGCGTCACGGGTGCAATGGCTCGCCAACATTCGCGCAACTGACCCCGCAAAAGCCCGTCAACTCTTAGAAAACACATGGGGAAGCGAATCAGCAAAAGATAAACAAGCCTTTCTCCCCCTATTTTTCAAAAATCTAAGTTTAGACGATGAGCCTTTTTTAAATCGCTGTTTAAAAGAACGCAGTAGCCTTGTTGTATTAATGGCAACACGCTTACTCAGTTGTTTACCCTCTGCACTGACACAACAATTACTCAGTGTATTAGATAACTATTTACAAATTGAGCAAAAAACACTACGTCAACGTAAATTAATCGTCACTTTACCAGAGACATTTAACGACGATTGGAAAAAATGGGGCGTTCCTGAAAAAGATACGCCTTACGGCATGGGCGAAAAAATGGGCTGGTTATACCATTTACTCAGCCTAATCCACCCCAAGCAATTTCTACAACGCTGGCAAATAGACCTAGACACCTTTCTTGCACTGGCTAAAAAAACCGCATTTGCAGGAGCCTTAGAATCTGCGTTATACAACTCAATCAGTGGACATCAAGATGCTGAAAACGCAGTGATACTGATTAAAAGTACACACAAAAAAATCTATTTAGATCGCTTACATCACTTCGCAACAACTATCGACTTTTCTGATGCAGAACGCGAAGCCCTGCTAATGCACTACTTCACCGAAAAAAATACCGAAGCCTTTAACGACTATAGTATTTTGAATCCCATGAATGCCCTTATTAAAGGGCAATATTCTCCTGAAATGAGTCGTTACATCCTTAAACAGCTCCCCACATGGCTAAAAGCAGAACCCTACTATCAAATTACCTATTTCCTACAAGCTTTAGCATGTAAACTTGCGCCAGAAACCTATGCAGATATCAGCCCTGAACTACGACAATCCTTAACCGAAAAGCAATCCATTACAGGGGTTGAACTGTTTTTAAAATATTATGAATACCGTTTTCATAACCTACAGGAATTTAAGTCATGAATGCACTACGGGAACATGCAGAACAACAATTTGCGGAAGAGATAGAAAACTTAAAAAAGGTAGATAAACGTCATCGTCCGCCAAACTGGCATTTATCGCCGTGGGCAGTTGCCACTTATCTCATTGGTGGAAAACTAGAAAATAAATTTGAAATCACGCCAAAATACATCGGCAATCGTCGACTGGTAGAAATAGCCGTTGCGACCCTAACCACCGACCGCGCCTTACTTCTCTACGGCGTACCTGGTACGGCAAAATCCTATGTGTCTGAACACCTAAGTGCTGCGATTTGTGGCGACTCCACCCTTTTAGTACAAGGCACTGCGGGCACGAGTGAAGAAGCCATGCGCTACGGCTGGAATTATGCTGAACTGCTCGCTAAAGGCCCGTCCGCTAAGGCTATCGTTCCAAGCCCCATGATGCGCGGCATGGAACTTGGCAAAATTGTACGGATTGAAGAACTCACCCGTATTCCTGCCGATGTACAAGATACCTTAATCACCGTGCTTTCCGAAAAAGTCCTACCGATTCCAGAATTAAGTAGCGAAATTCAAGCACAACGTGGCTTTAACGTCATCGCCACCGCTAATAACCGCGATAAAGGCGTAAACGAACCCTCTAGCGCGCTTAAACGTCGCTTTAACACCGTTATTCTGCCTCTCCCTTCAACGTTAGAGGAAGAAGTCAGCATCGTACAAAAACGTGTCAGCGAATTAGGGCGTGCCCTTGCACTACCTGCCGAACCACCCGCACTGGCTGAGATTCGCCGCGTTGTCACCATTTTCCGCGAATTGCGCAATGGCGTGACTGAAAACGGCAAAACCAAATTAAAAACTCCAACCAGTACATTAAGCACTGCCGAAGCAATTTCCGTCATGAATAACGGCTGGAGTTTAGCCGCACACTTTGGCGATGGCACAATCGACGCGAGCGATTTAGCCTCTAGCATCATCGGTGCAATCGTAAAAGACCCTGTACAAGATAGCGTCGTCTGGCGTGAATATTTAGAAACTGTCGTTAAAGAACGCAGTGATTGGAAAGATTTATATCGTCATTGCCGTGAATTAAGCTAATTCTATTCAATTCAATAGACCTACTAAGGTTTTCAAAACCTAGTAGGTCTTTCTTTTGTCTGAATCAGAATTCACAGAATTTTCAGAATTAGCAGAATTAAAAAACGTGATTCACCTGACTTTTTGGTTTGAGGGTTTTAAATCCTGTTAATCCTGAAAATCCTGATTCAGACAAGGTTTTAATCTTTTCTGGTCAACCCTCTTTTGTCTGAATCAGAATTCACAGAATTTTCAGAATTAGCAGAATTAAAAAACGTGATTCACCTGACTTTTTGGTTTGAGGGTTTTAAATCCTGTTAATCCTGAAAATCCTGATTCAGACAAGGTTTTAATCTTTTCTGGTCAACCCTCTTTTGTCTGAATCAGAATTCACAGAATTTTCAGAATTAGCAGAATTAAAAAGCGTGATTCACCTGACTTTTTGGTTTGAGGGTTTTAAATCCTGTTAATCCTGAAAATCCTGATTCAGACAAGCTCTTATCTTTTTAAAAAAATCTCGCCAAATTTAGGTTAAGTATTGAGGAAATTCAAAAAACTCAATCTCACATTGCATGTAATCTCATAATGGCAATATTTTCCCCTCAAAAAACTGATTTAAACCTCATAAATACGATACAATTCTTTTTTTTGCGATTGCCACCTACTAAATCGATTTAGCATGTCCACTCTGATTGAAGAAACGGCGAAACGCCGCACATTTGCCATTATTTCCCACCCTGATGCAGGGAAAACTACGGTTACTGAAAAATTATTACTGTTTGGCGGTGCTATTCAATTAGCAGGCACAGTAAAAGGGCGTAAAGCTGCCCGCCATGCCACTTCCGACTGGATGGAGTTGGAGAAGCAACGCGGGATTTCTGTGACTTCTTCCGTGATGCAGTTTCCTTATAAAGACATCATTATTAATCTGCTCGATACACCGGGACACGAAGACTTTTCCGAAGATACGTATCGCACTTTAACCGCTGTTGATTCTGCGTTAATGGTGATTGACTGCGCGAAAGGGGTAGAAGAGCGCACGATTAAATTGTTAGACGTGTGTCGTTTACGTGACACACCAATTATGACGTTTATCAATAAATTAGACCGTGAAGGTCGTCCCGCAATTGAGTTACTCGACGAAATTGAAAGCGTTTTAAAAATTCAATGTTCTCCCATTACATGGCCTATCGGCATGGGGAAACGCTTTAAAGGCGTGTATAACTTACTTGACCATACCGTCACTTTATTTGAACACGGTAAAAACGCCGTTGCGAGTGAAGGTAAGCAATTTAAGGGCTTGAATTCGCCAGAATTAAACGAATTGATTGGCTCACATATGATTGATGAGCTACAAGAAGAATTAGAGCTTGTACAAGGGGCAAGTCATCCTTTTGATTTAGACGCTTATTTATCGGGAAAATTAACCCCCGTCTTTTTTGGCTCGGCGATTAATAATTTTGGTATTCAACACTTACTCGATGGATTTACTCAATATGCACCGTCGCCACAACCTTGCCCAACCACCACGCGCATCGTAGAAGCGACTGAAGATAAATTTTCAGGTTTCGTCTTTAAAATTCAGGCAAATATGGACCCTGCCCACCGTGACCGCGTCGCATTTTTGCGGGTTTGTTCAGGACAATATACAAAAGGGATGAAAGTGCGCCATGTGCGTTTGGCGCGAGATGTGCAGATTTCTACCGCATTAACTTTTATGGCGGGCGAGCGTGAGCATGTCGAGGAAGCCTTCCCAGGCGATATTATTGGCTTGCATAATCATGGCACGATACAAATTGGTGACACGTTTACGCAAGGTGAAGAGTTGAAATTTACAGGTATTCCCTACTTCGCGCCTGAAATTTTCCGCCGTGCACGTTTGCGTGACCCCTTACGGATGAAGGCGTTATTAAAAGGGTTGATACAATTGAGTGAAGAAGGGGCAACGCAAGTATTCCGTCCTTTAAGCAATAATGATTTGATTCTTGGCGCGGTTGGAGTTTTACAATTTGATGTTGTTAGTTGGCGATTAAAAAATGAATATGGGGTTGAGTGCAGTTTTGAAAATGTGCAGGTTGCAACAGCGCGTTGGATAAAATGCAATGATGCGAAAAAGTTGGAAGAGTTTAATAAACGCGCCTTTGAATATTTAGCGTTAGATAATGCTGATCAACTGGTTTATATCGCACCAACAAAAGTGAATCTTAGCCTTGCTCAAGAAAAATGGGCAGATGTGCAATTTTTAGCCACACGAGAGCATTAATGTCGGTATGAGCGGTTTAGAGGCATCATTTACGTTACTCGCTTTTAGCGTTGCGGCTGCATACCATCTTTACTTATACATCCGTATGCGTCACACCCCACACAGCGTGCGTATGGGACAAATTAATGCCTTGCGTGTGCTATGGATAGATAGCGTTTTAGGCGGTAAAAAAGATGTGATGGTTGTCCAAACCCTGCGTAACTGGATTATGTCTAGCTCTTTTCTTGCCTCGACAGCAATTATCATCGCATTAGGCATATTAAATGTAACTTTAACCGCTGAACAACAGCATACCCACGAAGTCTTATGGGTGACTAAACTAGCACTGTTAGCGATAAATTTCTTTTTAGGCTTTCTCAACTTTGCGTTGGCGGTCAGGCTTTACAATCATCTGGCTTTTTTACTCAATATTCCCACGAACGACAAAACGCATCATGATTTACGCCAATTTGTCATTAAAACCTTAAAACGGACTGCCTATTACTACAATATGGGAATGCGACACTACTATTTCTCGATTCCCTTAGCACTCTGGTTGCTAGGTAGTATTTGGCTACTACTGGGAATGTTGGGTTTACTATTTCTCCTTTACCGCCTCGATTTTGGCAATAACGATATACATTGGCTACAAGCCGACTAATTATGTCCACCTCTTTAGATAACTTACTGCGTCGTTTACATATTGTTATGGTTGGCACGACTCACGCGGGCAATATAGGTTCTGCCGCACGTGCCATGAAAACCATGAATTTATCTCGCTTAGTCCTTGTCGAACCGCTCAAATTTCCTTCAGCAGAAGCGACTGCTTTAGCCTCAGGTGCTAGCGATATATTGCAACAAGCTCGTGTTTGCGATTCCTTAGAAGATGGCTTAAAAGACTGTCGAATCGTCTTCGGCTGTAGTGCACGTTTACGCAGTGTGGCATGGCCCATGCTTACCCCAGAAGCTTGTATCGAAAAAGCCTTAAATTCAGGTGAAGACTGTGCGATTGTTTTCGGACGCGAACATTCAGGCTTAAGCAATGCCGAATTAGACCGCTGTCACTATCTCGTACAAATTCCCTCAAATCCTGATTATGCGTCGCTAAATGTTGCTAGTGCTGTGCAAATTCTCGCCTATGAAGCCCGTCGCCAAGCGATGCGTTTAACTGATATAAAAACCCCTGAAGTTAAAAATGAAATTCCGCTTGCGACATCGGAAGACCTTGCGCATTTATACGCTCATTTAGAACAAACCTTAATTGATGTCGAATTTTTAGACCCAGCCAAACCAAGGCATTTAATGCGCAAACTACAACGTTTTTTTAACAAAGCGCATCCAAATCAATCTGAAGTCAATATATTGCGCGGTATTCTGACTGCCGCCCAAAAAAAAGCCCAAGTAAAGACAGAGACATAAAATTAATCAATAAATCGTAATGCAACGCCGTTATTTTTTATGTCATGTGCTTTTTATACAATAAAAATAATGGTGGTGCTAAACAAGTTAAGATTCACAGGATTCAAAACGCTAAAAACAAAAATAACGTGAATAAATCTTTTAAATCCTGAAAATTCTGATTCTGACAAACAAGTTTTACTATTTAGCACTATCTAAAAAAGAACAACATTCACGCGCTCAATTTCTCTATTTATCACTCTCCTAATAAAAGGGCATCATCTTGGATTTAGAACAACTTATTATTAATTATGGTTATCTTGCTATCTTTATTGGTACTTTTTTAGAAGGCGAAACAATCGTTGTATTAGGTGGCATTGCGGCACATATGGGATTACTTGACCTCCCGCTGGTTGCAGCTACTGCTTTCATGGGTTCATTTATGGGCGACCAATTATTTTTCCAAATTGGACGCATTGGCGGAAAACGCCTACTGGCAACCCGCCCCGTCTGGCAGGAACGCATTGAATATATTGATGAACTACTGCACCGTTACCGCTTCTGGCTCATCCTGACTTTCCGCTTTTACTACGGGCTACGCAATATCATCCCCTTTGCCCTTGGTACAATGAGCGTCCCCTTTAAACAATTCTTTATCCTCAACTTTGTCGGTGCGATTATCTGGGCAATTATCCTGAGCTGTTTAGGCTATTTATTCGGACAAGCCTTTGAAGCCTTTCTTGATAAATATCAGCTTCCTGCGATTATCATTATTGTACTTATTCTTGCCTTCATCCTTTTCATGGTCAAACGACGCACGAAAAAGAAAATTATTCATAAGATTGAAGAACATCATCACCATATACACCCAGATGCTCCAAACCCAGAGCATCCCCACTCAGACAACATCAACACGATAAATCATTCAAATAACACAAACCATTGACCATGAACGCAGCGCGGACTTTTAAACCAGAAGAATACTACGTCGAACAAGAACCCTATTACGAAGCAATAGGCAATGAGGTAGAACTGTTCGAAGCTGCCTACCGCAATCAACTCCCTGTCTTGCTCAAAGGGCCAACGGGTTGCGGTAAAACCCGTTTTATCGAATACATGGCATGGAGACTTAAACGCCCATTAATTACTGTCTCCTGTCATGACGACCTCACCGCCTCTGACCTTGTGGGGCGTTTTCTCATTCATGGCGGGAATACGGTTTGGGTTGATGGCGCGTTAGCCCGTGCAGTGCGTCACGGCGCGATATGCTACCTAGATGAAATTGTCGAAGCGCGGAAAGATACAACCGTTGTGATACACCCACTTGCAGATGATAGGCGTGTTTTGCCGATGGATAAATTAGGCGAATTACTTTTATGTCCGCCCGAATTTTGCCTTGCGATTTCTTATAATCCTGGTTATCAAAGTGTTTTAAAAGAATTAAAACAAAGTACTCGACAACGTTTTGTCGCGCTAGAGTTTGATTATCCGAGTGCGGAAGTTGAGCGTAAAATTTTAATCACCGAAACGGGGATAAACTCAGCTATGGCGGATAAATTAGTAAAATTCGCTCAAATGACCCGCAATTTAAAAGGCAATGGCTTAGACGAAGGCGCGAGCACGCGCTTATTAGTCCATTGCGCTACGCTCATTGTTGCGGGCATTGCGCCCCTTGTTGCTTGCCGTAGTGCGATTACTCAAACCTTAACCGATGACCCCGAAATGTTAAAAGCGGTGGGAGAGTTAAGCAGTGCATTGTTTTAAATAATTTTATTTCTTTTTATCCTGTTATAAACGTGCACTGACAAGAGTTGCAAATCGTTGCAAAATACTTTGTGCATCAGGGGTGTCGATAACTTGTTGTCGCGCTGTTGCGACATCTAAACCCTCTTTAATAAACACGGTTTCGCGTTCATTTAAATAGGTTTGCATGATATCTGCGTCAAATTCGGGATGAAATTGTACACCCCATGTTGTATTACCGACGCGATAGGCTTGGCAGGCTGTGTGGGCGTTGCTGGCAAGTATCACCGCATGTTCAGGTGGTGTTATCACTATTTGACGGTGCATCGCATGAACTGATAAAGGGCTTGGCAAGGTATTCAGCAATACATCATCTTGACACGCATCCGTTAAATTCACGGTGACAACGCCAATTTCAAACCCATTGGGATTATTTGCCACTTTCCCGCCCAGCGCGTGGGCAATTAATTGATGTCCATAACAAACGCCAAGTAAAGGGATTTGTGCTTGATGAACATTTGTTAGCCATTTCGCGGTTAATTCGCTCCAGCGTTCGCGGTCTGTGACCATCGCGGGCGAGCCTGTGACTAAAACGCCTGCGACTTCATCTAAAGTATCAGGTAACGGCTCACCGTCAAAAACGTCTATCAGTTCTTGTTGTGTCTCATCAAAAGGCAATTGTTGCGTAAACCATTGGTCAAAATCGCCACGTCGTTTTATTAAGGTGGGGAAGGTCTTGCCCGTTTTTATGAGAAATAGTTTTTTCATGTGTTGCTCGCGTGCGTGAGGAAAACAGGTCAGTCTTGCATCAAACGCGATATTATATAAAGTCTCAATCAGTGACGGCTATGATTATCTACGCGGCAACAGTGTGTAATGTGTTATGTGTTGGGCGTGTAGCACGGTTGACAAAGTGCTTCATGTAGCGGTCTTGTAAGTTATCTAAATCAAGCAGGATAAAGACATCTGCAACTTTAAAATCAGCATCCCAATAAGGTTCGCCACAAATTTGCGCCCCTAAGCGTAAATAGGCTTTGAGTAAAGAAGGGGTGTCTAAATTAAAGGTATCTTCTTCTACCGTTTTCCGCAGGGGAATTTTAGGGGTAACGCGCAATTGATCATTGCTAAAATAACGTTCGCGGAAGTGGTCAAATAAGCTATGGTGGTCGTCGGTTGGCATGGGAATACTGGCACATCCCATTAAGTAGTCAAAACCCTCTTCCACCATAAAACGGGCAATCCCCGACCATAATAGAGTAATTACGCCACCTGTCCGATATTCAGGATGTACGCAGGTACGTCCAATTTCCATAAACCGCCCTTCTAGGCGTAAGACGCGGGATAAATCAAATTCTGATTCGGAGTAGAACCCGCCCGCCAGTTTGGCTTGCTCATTGGTTAAAATACGAGTACAACCAACAACTTGATGAGTTATCGATTCACGGACTAAAACATGCTGACAATAATCGTCAAAAGCATCAATATCATAGCCTGATAAACTGGTATTGAGTGTTGCGCCCATTTCTTCGGAAAAGACTTGATAGCGTAGGGCTTGCGCTTGTCTCACTTCAGCTTTATTCGTGGTAATTGTGACGTAGCATTTTTGCTTGTCATCAACGTCGCGTACAATCGTGTTGTTTGTATTCATGCCAGAACCCCGTAAATATGCTGTGGATTCTTTAAATTAGCAAGGCAGAATTGCATTGTTTTGACAGTGATATGACAATAAAATTAAAGTTTTATGTGTGTTTGATGACAATATGCCATTAAAGAATAATATGCATTAAACCCTCACTTTTATTAAATTTATGCAGACTCTCCATGACCGAGGCTATAAAAGGCTATTCTCCAATAAAACCTTTTTCCGCCAACTCCTACAATCTTTCGTCCCTGAACCATGGGTTAAAGATATCGATTTCGAATCTGCTGAGCGTATCGATAAATCTTTCGTCTCTGAACACTACAAGGAAACTGAAAGCGATTTAATTTATAAAGTTAAATTTAAAGAACAAGAAGCCTATATTTATGTCTTGCTAGAATTTCAATCTTCCGTTGTATGGTTCATGGCATTACGGGTTCTACACTATCTCTGTAGTTTCTGGTTAGACTACGCAGAAACTCGTCCTAAAGTGAAAAAACTCCCACCGATTTTTCCTATCGTTTTATATAACGGCGAAGAAAAATGGACGAAGCCCACGCGATTACGCGATATTTTAGAAGAACCTGACTTATTAAAAGGCTATACCCCTGACTTTCGCTTTTTCAAAATTGCTGAAAATGAATACAGTCAAGAACAACTGTTACAAATTAAAAATCTGGTTTCAACGCTATTCCTCGCAGAAACCTACCCCAACGATATAGAACTACTCATTGCACAAGTACTAAACTTATTTGAGACTGAGCAACAAGAAGGGGTTTCACTCTTAGCCAACTGGTTTGCGCAGTTAATGATACACGGACGACGCTCTGTAGAAGACTATCAAAGTTTGGAGCAGGTCTATCAAGATAAATACGAGGTAAAAGCCATGCTAGACAATGCGATTCAACAGATACGGCAACAAGAAAGGGCTACAGGATTTGAAGAAGGCATTTTTAAAGGGAGAGCACAAGGACTCGAAGAGGGGATTTTCAAGGGCAGAGCCGAAGGCATTTCTAAGGGCAAAACAGAAGCCCTAATTACCCTATTAGAAGCTCGCTTTATGCCTTTAACAGTAGAAGAAAAAGAACGCCTGTTTCAATTAACGGATGAAAAGATAACCGCTTTATTAATCCAATTCTATAAAATCGATAGTATAAGTGAGTTTTGGCAGGGTATTGAGACACATTAGATGCAAACGCTTCATGACCGAGGCTATAAAAGGCTATTCTCCAATAAAACCTTTTTCCGCCAACTCCTACAATCTTTCGTCCCTGAACCATGGGTGAAAGATATCGATTTCGAATCTGCTGAGCGTATCGATAAATCTTTCGTCTCTGAACATTACAAAGAAACGGAAAGCGATTTAATTTATAAAGTTAAATTTAAAGAGCAAGAAGCCTATATTTATGTTTTACTAGAATTTCAATCATCCGTTGTATGGTTCATGGCGTTGCGCGTTCTGCACTATCTCTGTAGTTTCTGGTTAGACTACGCAGAAACTCGTCCTAAAGTGAAAAAACTCCCACCGATTTTTCCTATCGTTTTATATAACGGCGAAGAAAAATGGACGAAGCCCACCCGATTACGCGATATTTTAGAAGAACCTGACTTATTAAAAGGCTATACCCCTGATTTCCGCTTTTTCAAAATCGCTGAAAATGAATACAGTCAAGAACAACTACTACAAATCAAAAATCCGGTTTCAACGCTATTCCTCGCAGAAACCTACCCCAACGATATAGAACTACTCATTGCACAAGTACTAAACTTATTTGAAACCGAGCAACAAGAAGGAGTTTCACTCTTAGCCAACTGGTTTGCGCAGTTAATGATACACGGACGACGTTCAGCAGAAGACTATCAAAGTTTAGAGCAGGTCTATCAAGATAAATACGAGGTAAAAGCCATGTTAGACAATGCCATTCAACAGATACGGCAACAAGAAAGGGCTACAGGATTTGAAGAAGGCATTTTTAAGGGGAGAGCACAAGGACTCGAAGAGGGTATTTTCAAGGGCAGAGCCGAAGGCAAAGCGGAAGCCCTAATTACCTTATTAGAAGCTCGCTTTATGCCTTTAACAGTAGAAGAAAAAGAACGGCTGTTTCAACTCAGTGATGGGAAATTAATGGCGTTACTGGTCAAATTCTACAATATTGAGAATATCAGCGCATTTTGGCGAGAAATTGAAACTCATTAGATGCAAACGCTATGAGATGCCCAGCGTCTCAAATCGCCCGCTGAATATCGCTACGTTGATGAAAAGTGGCGTTATCCATGACAATTACAGAGTTTTGAGGGAGTTTAGGGAGTAACTCTTAGGTTATCCAAGCAAAAAAGACATCGGAATTAATCGCCCCAGAAACGAAAGAGACCGTTAATAAACAAAAATTGAGCAAAGCCCCGATGGCATTAGTACGTCCTTTAACCTGAGTTCGGCGAGTTTCTTTTAAAAAGATAACAGCTTGTCTGAATTCTGACTTTTTGGTTTGAGGGTTTTAAATCCTGTTAATCCTGAAAATCCTGATTCAGACAAAAAAACCTGCTAGGTTTTAAAAACCTAGCAGGTCTGTCTTGGGTTTACTTTTTTATTTAATTTATTAAATAACATATTCATTATGCCTTCTCTTATTGCAAATGAATATTTTCCCCCTTCTTCGCGTTTTCTTTCTCTTCTTCTAAATTTTTCATATAACGTAAAGGGTCTATAGCATGGTCACGCAATAGTTCTCTAAATTCATTGGGGTCACAACCTGCAACATGGGCGGCTTGGTGTATGTCTCCTGCGACCATGTTCATTACACGTTGTAGATAATTTTTATCAAATTCTTTACGGGCTTGTGTAAGCGTTTGAAATTTATTTTCAGTATCGCGTAAGGCTTGTTTTACGAGTGATAATGGAATCATCGGCGAGGCAGAAAGAACGCTACATAATTCAATTACATTTTGTAATTGGCGCACATTTCCCGGCCAAGTCAGATTGATGATGTATTCCATTGCATCTGGTGAAAAACGCGGGGTTTGTTCTAGGGATTCGCGTTGGGCTTGTTTGTTTAAGAAGTGGTCGACAAGCAGTGATATATCTTCGCGCCGTTGTGAGAGGGGCGGGAGATAGAGTGGAATAACATTGAGTCGATAAAAGAGGTCTTCACGGAATTCTCCACGGCGGACGGCAGCTTCTAGGTCGTGATGGGTGGCGGAAATAATGCGCACGTCCACAGTAACGCTATTGACCGCACCGACGGATTTAACTTGTCCATCTTGTAAGGTCCGCAGGAGTTTAACTTGTAGTGTTGCGGGCATATCGCCGATTTCGTCTAAGAAAAGTGTACCGCCGTTTGCTGCTTGGAAGAGTCCTAAGTTTTTGCGTACTGCGCCTGTGAATGCGCCTTTTTCGTGTCCGAATAGTTCGGATTCTAGGAGTTGTTCTGAGAGCGCGCCACAGTTGATGGCTAAAAATACTTGTTCTTTGCGGGGGCTTGCACGGTGAATGGCGCGGGCAAGCAGTTCTTTACCTGTTCCCGTCGCGCCTCCAATGAAGATGTTACTGCGGGTTTTTGCCACACGCTGTGCTTGTTTGAGCATGTTGGACATGATGGCACTGCGGTGAATAATTTCGGGGGCAAATTCGGCAGCTTCATCTTTGTTGGCTGTACCTACATGCGTGAGAGCTGATTGTACACAGCGCATGAGGTCTTCAGGGTCAACGGGTTTAGTGAGAAATTCAAAAACGCCTTGATGTGTCGCTCGTACTGCATCAGAGATTTGCGCACTACCACTGAGCATGATGACGGGTAGCACGCTGTTGTAATCTTGAATTTGTTTAAGGAGTGCTATGCCATCCATGCCATCCATGCGTAAGTCGGTGATGACAAGGTGCGGACGGAAATTGGGAAGTTCTAACACGGCTTTTTCGCCGCTTTCTACGGTTGCAACTTCGTATCCTGCATCTTCAAGCCATGCAGACATCAGTGCAAGAATAAAGGTGTCGTCATCAACCAGTAAGATACGTAGCGGACGTACTTCTTCTTCTGTAGGGGTTATGGGTGTATCTGACATGCTTTGTGGATTCCTTAGCGTTCATTCAACAATTATTTATTATGATAGGTCGTAGATAGTGAACTCTATATTCTAAAATTCAATCAGTTAATTTGAGTATTTTTAAACATCATTACTATATGTGTCGTCTTGTTTAGCTCAGTTTGTTTTGTATTGAGTGTTTTCAGTAAATTTAGAATTAACTGTCATTGTCGCCGACTTTTTGGCTTGATGTTTAACTTAATTATATTTTTTTGATTCTGTTATTAATTCAATTTTGTTAGTGCATAGGATAGTGTATTTATAGGATAGTTTCTAATGAAGTTGCAACTACTTGATTGCGCCCTCGTCGTTTGGCTTCTTGTACTGCTTTTTCGGTAGCTTGGAGAATATCGCGTTCACTATTTATTAGTGGTTCATGGTGTAAATGTCCTGGGTAGTAGGCAATGCCTGCGCTGAGGGTGAGCGGTATCAGGGTATTGTTCACTTTCACTTGGCTATTGGCGATTTCTTCTACAAGTTGTTCTAAGACTTGTTGGGCGGATAGCATGTCAGCGTCATTGAGTGCGATAACAAAGCAGTCGTCTTTGTAGCGTCCTAATAGGTCTCCGCGTCGAAAACGTTGGCGTAGCATTTTAGCGATTTGTCTTAATACGTTGTTGCCTATCCAGTAACCATATTCTTGATTAAGCTGTTTAAAGTTGTCTATATCTATCATTGCGACCGCAATCGGACTGCCTGAACGTTCTGCATTGGCAATACTGGAAAGTAGGCGATTGCGAAATGTGTTTGTATTGAGTAGTTGGGTTAAGCCGTCGTAGGCTTGTAGCGCGTTGAGACGGTGTGCATGTTGAATACGTTTTAAAATGAATTGAATCACATATTCTGTTTGAGTCGGTGTATTGGGGATGGGCAGATAGTCTTCGTTACTCACAGCGTGATGTTGCCCATAGGATTGTAAATGATTGTCATCAGTTAATAAGATAACGGGCAGGGTGAGATAAGCATCTTCTTGTTTGAGGAGTGTCAGTAAATGTATACCTTGTTCTATCCCGATATTTAAGTTAATCAGCAGTAATTGCGGTTGTAAGGCGATTAGGGTGTTAATCATATCTGTTGCTGTGTGCACAATGTGGAGATGTAATTGTGTGCTACGCAGTGCTTGGTGATAATTGCTTGCGGTATTTTCTGTTGTGTTTGCTTCTAACAGTAGAATATGTGGCGGGTTTTTAAATCGTGGGCTGATAATGTGTTCAAAGGCTGTTTGTAAATTGGCGAGTGTAATTGGTTTGGGTAAATAGTGTGTTGCGCCCGCAGCAATCGCAGTTAAACGGGTTTCAATGGTATCTTGATAAGAGGTAAAGAAACAGGGGGTTTTTGTCAGTAGGAAGGTTTTTAAAACCGTTCCTACTTGGGTTAGGTTGTGTGTCGTTAAGACATCCATTAAAACGACATCAACCTGTAAGTTAGCAATAAGCGGTATTAACTCTTCTAACGTGGCGCACCATGTTATCTGATAGCCCATATATTCCATTTGTTTTACAAAGGCTTCATTCTCAGAATTACGGTTGTCAATATAGAGAATATGCTTTAACGGCAAGGGGGCAACGATGGCATCAAATAAGGATGAAGGGTTTGTATTATGCTGTTCAGCATAAATAGTCAATAAGTCACAAAGCCGTTTTAAGCTAAGATATAAAGTGTTTTTATCATTGATAACTTCCGCTTTTAAAAGCTGTTCAACGGTATAAGCAAGCGAACTAATATCAGCAAACCCATAAACCCCCGCGCCGATTAAACGCACGACGATTTGCTCTAATTTAGCAACAGCATCCCCTTGCCAGTTTTGTTGCTCTGCCAATAACATCCCATTGATAAGCTCGGTACGCTTTTCAATCATAGAATGCAGATACAATTTTTGTAACTGGCTTTGTTGTTCAGAAATACTAGACATAAACCCTACCTTATCGTTATTTATCATGGTATGGCTAGCTATTTATCGTTAGCAATTTTCTATGCAGTGTCTGCTCACGTATTATTGACCTTTGACATATTTAAACGCATTCAAGAACAGTGAATTAACCGACATATTTTTATCACGTTATTTATTCAGTATAGTCGGAAATAATAGTTTCCCAGATTAAAGCTGATTTCACGACGATGATTGACGAATTGCTAAGAAAAATTGTAGTTTTTCTAACGGTTAAGATACTCAATCGCGTGCCAATCTTTATGATACACAAGTTTGTGTACTGAGCCGTAATCCACCTTAAAACAAAAAGATTTTTGTAAGGGTATTTCTAACAGCAGGGCAATCAAGGCTCGAATCACGCCTGCATGTGTCACGATAGTAACTCGCTGATAGTTTTGCTGAATCAATTCATTCCAAAAATCCTGACAACGCGCTGATAGCGTTTGATAACTTTCGCCCCTTGGCGGCGCAATGCGAATAATGTCATCTGTCCATTTTTGCAATTGCTCAGGATTAATATCGTTGAAATTCTTCATTTCCCACTCACCAAAATTCAGTTCCATAATGCGAGAATCGCTTATAACATTATTCCCCAAAATTTCAGCGAGTTGCAGACAACGACTTGACGGACTGCTGATGATTACATTGTCCTTGTCTAGTTCCGTTAATTTGTGCTTAACCGTTTGCACGTCTTCGGCAAAACTGTCAGCCAGTGCAATATCAGATTGCCCATAGCAAACGCCACTTGAGACGGCTGGTGTAGTATGTCGAATGAGATAAATGTCCAAAATTCTGTCGTTATTGTGAAGTAGATAATTCTGTCTGTTGTTGGGTCGCACCCATCGCAATTGCCAGCATCCCCTCTATTTTAATTAAAATAGTTTTTTAGATTCGTAAAGCGAGGGAATAACAGGAATTGCCAATAAACAGCCATAATTTGGCGGAAGCATAAATGATGCAACACCAAAGCAACGCAGATGAATATTATTAACTTAGGACTTTATGATAGGTTTTGTCCTGCCTATCCTGCCATTGTTGCATGTTTCTTTATGGTTGCTTTTACGATCGGGTTGGTGGCAAAACGGCTTACACCCTGTCCTGCAATGAATTGTTAGATGGTTAATTCAGGACATTGCCGTCGATACAGAAAATTTTAACAATAATGTTAAATTCATGCCAATACTACCGATAAACCACTGCGTACAATCAAGCTGTTAAGTCCCACCTGTTTTGCTACTGCGTTATTGTTTTATTTCATAAAATAAGGACTGGCAATTCAAGCAACTACTCGATTGACCAGCCCTGTTTTACTCGTCATACAATGACAGGCAATGCTAAAAAGTGCGGTGTATTTAAGAATTAAATTTAATGTAACCCGCACATGCCCCCGCCACAGCCACCTGATGCACAAGCAGGCATATCAGGATTTTTTAACGCCCGACTACTCACAATTTGCCCACCCGTAATTAAGCGCACAATCGGCGTATCGGCTGGCGTATTGCCCAAGGCTAACCCTGTATTAGCGCATAATTCGCCCCACGTACTTAACTCTTCATTCATCCCATGTTTTGCTTCTATCGTTTGCCCATTAGAAGCACAGTGATAATCATAAGTCGGCATGATATAAACCTCATCTTGCTGGATTAACCAAGGTAAAGACTTTTACGATTTAAAAAAAGTGACTTTACCCCGTTTTATAAAACCGTTAAGCCCCTGCTTTAACCGCTGTCACTTCTTTCGCTGCGGGCGTGCGTAAACGAATATGTAATTCACGCAACTGCATTTCGCTCGCGGGTGACGGTGCAGCCGTCAACGGACAACTAGCAGTTTGCGTTTTCGGGAACGCAATCACATCACGAATAGAACTTGCACCCGCCATTAACATGACCAAACGGTCTAAACCAAACGCCAGCCCACCATGGGGCGGACAACCAAATTTTAACGCATCGAGTAAGAAGCCAAATTTAACCCGCGCCTCATCCTCCGTAATCCCTAACAAACGAAATACCGCCGCTTGCATATCAGGGCGATGAATCCGAATAGAACCGCCACCGATTTCAGAACCATTTAACACCAAATCATAAGCGCGAGACAAACACGCACCAGGGTTCGCCTCCATCTCCCCAATATCATTGACTTTAGGCGCGGTAAACGGATGATGTAAAGACATCCAACGATTCTCCTTATCATCCCATTCAAACATCGGGAAATCCACCACCCACAACGCTTTCCACCCTGCTTGCGTTAACTTCAAATCCTCGCCTATCTTCAAACGCAACGCGCCTAAAGACTCATTCACAATCTTAGCTTTATCCGCGCCGAAGAAAATTAAATCACCCGTGTTAGCTTTTGTGCGCTCTAATAATTGGCTAATCACTTCATCAGGTAAGAATTTTAAAATTGGTGATTGTAAGCCATCACGACCTGTCGTGATATCATTGACCTTGATATATGCCAACCCTTTCGCGCCATAAATCGTCACAAAATCCGTATAAGCATCAATTTGCCCGCGTGACAAATCCCGCCCGCCATTCGGCACTAACAACGCAGCAACCCGTCCATTAGCATCTTTAGCAGGCTGAGCGAATACCTTAAACTCCACATCCTGCATCAAATCGCCCACATCCACCAACTCTAACGGATTACGCAAATCAGGACGGTCAGACCCAAAACGGCTCACCGCCTCATGATAAGTCATACACTGCAAAGGCTCAGGAAACTCAACATTTAAAACCTCTTTAAAAATTCCCCGAACCATCTTCTCCATCGTATCGCGCACAATGGTTTCATCGACGAAAGACATTTCCACATCGATTTGCGTAAATTCGGGCTGACGGTCGGCGCGTAAATCCTCATCACGGAAACAACGCACGATTTGATAATACCTATCCATCCCCGACATCATTAATAACTGCTTGAATAACTGCGGAGATTGAGGCAACGCGAAAAACTCCCCGCTATGAGTACGGCTAGGCACTAAATAATCCCGCGCCCCTTCAGGCGTTGCCTTTGTTAAAAACGGCGTTTCAATATCCATAAAACCGTTACTGTTCATATATTCACGTACTAAACGGCTCACGCGCGTACGCAACTTCATCCGCTCCAACATCACAGGGCGACGCAAATCTAAATAACGATAACGCAAACGAGTTTCCTCATTCACATTATTTTCATCCATTTGGAAGGGCAACGCCTCTGCGGTATTTAAAATTTCAATTTGTTTACCAAGAATTTCAATCTGTCCTGTGGACAAATCCATGTTTTCCGTGCCTGCGGGACGACGGCGAACAAGCCCTTGCATTTGTACAACATACTCATTTCTTAACCGCTCTGCCGTGTTAAAAGCCTCTTTTGTATCGGGGTCAAACACAACCTGCACAACCCCCTCACGGTCACGCAAATCGATAAAAATAACCCCGCCATGGTCACGGCGACGATGTACCCAACCGCATAAAGTCACGGTTTGGTCGATGAATGCTTCATTAATCTGTCCACAATAGTGGCTACGCATGGCGTTATCTTCCTTACTTGTTCAAGCAATAAAATTTCGTTTTATAAAATCTTGGGCAAAACTAAGCATGTTAAGCGGTGTCCTGTAACCGTGCAAGTTATCAGAACCAACCCAACAACAATTTTTTAAAAATGATAGCTAAAAATAAAATGTCAATAAAGTTTATAACGCTAAGACAATAGATAAGTATTAAAGTATTAAAAATTTCATTAATAAATATATAGTTATCTAAATAAAATAAAAGTCTGACAGCTTTTTAAAACAAGTTAAATTTTTTCTTGTTACCAAAACACTGCTTGGCTAAGACTCAAACGCCTAAAACCATAAACATATATACTCAGCAAGCAAAATACAGTTAAAACAATAGCATTTTATCTATATTTACCGTGAAAAAAAGGAGAATAAGCCATATACTTAATGTCCCTTTTTTACACTGCTTTTTATCTATAATTTGTGAATATTTTTCTATGATTATGCGAGGTTATCATGAGTGATACAGTGATTGTTGCTATTGTGCTTGGTGTTGTTGTCATTGCTGTTGCTGTTGTTTTTCTCTTAAAAGACCGTATTAGCTCGGCAAATTTCAAAGCCAGCAAAAAAGGGTTAGAAGGCGGATTAACCGCACATGAACAAGCAACTTCTAGCATTAGTCGTAATAAAATCAAGGGTGATGGGAATACATTAAAAACAAGCAACGCTGGAAAAGTCGACGACAATGAGATAGAAGGAAATAAAAATAAATTAGGCGAGTAAACAAACTATGACAGAAACAATGGCGAATTATTACAAAGAACGCCAAGCCTTTTCCGCGCTGTGGCAAGCCCAATGTGAAAAGCGAATTGTGTTTTATCGGGGAGAGTCAGGCAGTGGAAAGTCAACATTATTAAAGGCTTGTCGGCGACAAGTTCCTGACTCCGTGCATAAAATCGTTGTGAATTGCGCAGATGCTGAAATTCGAGTTGTTGATATTTTTTCCTTATTAATTGATAAGTTAGGCTGGGAACGACTCGGCGCGTTTCGACAACAACTCGCTAGTTTAAGCCCACAAGTCATTGGCAAAATTGATAATAATGAAATTGAAGGCAATGGCAATATTATTCAACAGGTGATTAATATCGGTAGTCCTGAAGAGCGTAAAGACCGACAAGCGCATTTAACAGATGCGTGGTTGCAGGATATGAAAAGCGTGGATAAGCCTTTGTTATTTATAATAGATACTTATGATAAAAGTATCGAAGAAATGCAAAATTTTTTACATCGGCTATTAACGCGAATGGTGCGCTTGCCTGCGTTGCGCTTGGTGATGGCGGGGCAAAGTGTGCCGAATGTAGAAACCTGTAGCGAGTGGACAGATTGTTGTGATTTGTATGATTTATATGGGGTAAAAGAAGCCGAACATTGGTTGCCTGTGGTAACGGAAATGAAACGACGTTTTCCTGATGGCATTGAGCCACATTCTTATTTAGCAGGAATTTGTGGGGCATTTCAAGGTCGCCCTGCTGACATTAAAAAATTTATTGAATCTTTCCCACGAGTTTAAAAAATATGGATAACAAATATTTAGAGTTTTTAACTCGTGTGCAAGCGGCGGATGAATCAGAACGCCCTGCTTTGCTTTTGGAATTCAGTCTTGCGCAATTATCGCCTAAAATCCGCGCCGCAGTTGAAGCAGCCGCCATTCCACATTTTTTTGATAAGCATTTTTTAAATGCCCTCTTAGCAGATTCTTTAACAGAAGCAGAATTTCAAGAATTAACCCAACTTTCTTTTATTGAAGCCTATCCTAAAGATAGTTTTTTTAATGTCCATGAAAAAACTCGCCTTTTATTATTGGATAAATTATGGAAAGAAAATCCTGATAATTATCGTGAAATCAGCCAGCGTGCTTTTCAGTATTGCCAACAACAAGACCAAGAATCGACTACATGGCGAATTGAAACGCTTTATCATCAAGTGATTGCAGAGCCAGAAATTGGGGTGGATGAGTTATATGAAACAGCACGCAAATGGAACAACCCTCCTAATTTTGCCTACGATAAAATAGAAGTTTTAACGCGTACTTTGCATGAACATATTGATGATAACCGATTAAATACTTTAGGAAAGCATACAGTTTTATATTGGGAAGGAGTTATTGATTCTATATATTCCCGTCCTTTTGATGCAAAGACAAAGTTGCAACAAATCAACTTAACATTAGAAACAAGAGACTATTTAAAAGCGAACTGCCTTTGGCGATTAGGCAATGTGCATCTAAATTTATCAGAGCTAAGGGAAGCGCGGGGACAGTATGAGCAAGCCCTGCCCATTTTTCGCCAGATTGGCAAGAAACTTGGTGAGGCAAACTGCCTGAAAAGACTAGGTGATATACATCTACGTTTATCAGAGTTAGGGAAAGCACAAGGACTGTATGAACAAGCCTTGTCCATTTTCCATCTCATTGGCGCGAAACTCGGTGAGGCGAACTGTCTTCAAGGTTTAGGCGATGCACATCTAAGTTTATCGGAGCTCGTGGAAACGCAGGGACTGTATGAACAAGCCCTGCTCATTTACCGTCTGATTGGTGCTAAACGCGGTGAGACACAGTGTCTGAGAAGTTTGGGCGATGTGTATCTACGTTTATCGGAGTTAGAGGAAGCACGGAGACTGTATGAACAAACTCTGTCCACTTTCCGTCTGATTGGCGAGAAAATCGGTGAGGCGAACTGCCTTCTAGGTTTAGGTGAAGTATGTTTAAAACAAACTGAACTTGAACGAGCTGAAAAGTTAATTAAAGATGCACAATGCATTTATCAAGCGATTCATGAACCTGTTGGACAAACTGATAGCCTCAAAATGTTAGGATTACTCGCAATACAAACAGGCGAATATGCCAGTGCACAGAATTACTTTGAGCAAGCACAACAACAATTTAAAAAAATTGCCAATCAAGAAGGTATCGCCGAAACCCTAGAAGCCTTTGCCGAATTGCACACTGCCCAAAATCACCCCGACACCGCCCGCGACTATTGGCAACAAGCGATTGCACTTTATGAAAAACTTGGCATGAGCAAACGCGCGGATAAATGCAGACAGAAAATTTAAGATTCACTCTTACCAATTCCTACGCTTCGGCTATTGCTTTTTTTTCCTTATCCTGATGAAGAAAAAATAAAAGGACTGGCAGTCTTTGAAAGATTACCAGTCCTAAAATTACTTAATCATTTTTGTACGAATAAGCAGATTTTTAATCCTAAAAATCTTAATTCAAACAAAAAGATTTGCTTATAAGGCCTCAACATTTTTGCTTAAATAAGCGGCAACGCCTTCGGGTGAGCCTTTCATGCCAACTTCCCCTTTTTTCCAACCAGCAGGGCAAACTTCACCGTTTTCTTCGAAGAATTGTAAGGCATCAACCATGCGTAACATTTCATCAACGTTACGTCCTAAGGGTAAATCGTTGACAACTTGGTGCACGACTTTGCCTTCTTTGTTAATTAAGAAAGAAGCGCGATAAGCAACACCACCAGCAGCTTCAATACCGTAGTTTTTAACGATGCTGTGATTGATATCAGCCACTAAGGTGTATTTCACAGGCCCAATGCCGCCTTTTTCGACTGGGGTGTTGCGCCATGCTAAATGGCTGAAATGAGAGTCGATAGAAACACCAATGACTTCGACATTGCGTTTTTTGAATTCTTCTAAACGTTTGTCAAATGCAATTAATTCGGTTGGGCAAACGAAGGTAAAATCTAAGGGGTAGAAGAAAATAACGGCAGGTTTGCCTTTGATGGTGGCGGATAAGTTGAAATCTTCAACGATTTGACCATTGCCTAAAATAGCGGCAGCAGTAAAGTCTGGGGCGGCGTGTCCAACTAAAACTGTCATTGTTCAAACTCCTTGATTATCGTTTGATGATAGGTAAAAATCAGGAAAAACCTTAAAAAATAAGGGATTTTTCCAAGCACTGTAATAACATCTATTATTGAGTCATTGTATCCAATTTAATCTGATTTAGATACAGTCTAAAAAATTTCTTTTTCGAGTGTTTGCCAATATTGTGACCTTGATGTTATTACACAAGCCCTATTAAAAACATTCTGTGTTGTTTTTCCCCCGCTTTGATAGTTGTTTAGCCGAGAACTACGCGCCCGCCTCTGACAAAGCGTTTTGCATAGTAACCGCTAGCTAGGCTGTCCACAGTCACCCGTTTACCACGGGAAGGGGCATGGATAAAGCGATTATTGCCGACATAAATGCCAACATGACTAATTCGTTTAGCACGAGAGGTTTTAAAGAAAACTAAGTCACCTGGTTGTAAATTTTCGCCTTTCACAGGTAACGAGGCAAGATATTGATCATGTGCAGTTCGGGGTAGAGAAATACCGATTTTGCTGTGTGCGTAATAGACTAAGCCACTGCAATCAAAACCGCTGAGATTTTTACCACCAAAACGGTAGCGCGTCCCTAATGCTTTATTTGCCTGTGCAAGCACTAAATTCATACGAGTTTTAAGCGGTAAATAACGGGCTTGTTCGTAAGAAATAGGATTATCAGCAGATTCTAAAAGTTGAGTATCATCTTCTTCCGCTTCTGCCATTTGTCCTAAGGTGTCGACAAAAATTTCGACGACTTTGTCATAAGAGAAACTATTTTTAGTGCCTGATTGTTGTAATACGTCTAAATAAGCAATAGAAACAGATTGTTCCGCTAAAGTGCTGACAACAGTGTCATAGGAAAAGGAGAAAGCACCGACAGGGTCAACTAATTTACTTTGTTGAAAATTAATAAGTTCTGTCTTTAAGTCATCTTGTTGAATAGATAAGTCTAAAGGTGCTGGTTGTAAATTGGCTTCTTTAACATCACTTAGTTGGCTACATCCTGTCACTAACCCAACATAGGCTAACAATAGACAGGAAAACCCATTGATTTTTTTAGATTGAAACATAAGCGCTAGCACTGCTCCCTGTATTTAAATTTATTATTTATGATTAGGTGACAACACCTATTGATTATTCTAACGATTCTTATTTACAAAAGATATATAATGAGTGAAATCTCATATTGTCTATTTATTCAACCAAAAATTCCATTTTCTTTATAGGAGTTATTCAGTAATGCGTTTTTACTTTTCTGTTCTTTTAAGTAGTTTGTTGGTTTTACATAGCAGTATCAGTTTGGCGAAATCTGATGAAGCGGCGATAACTGAGGCAAATAGCATTGTAGATGAGTTAGTTGCGCTCACTAAACAAGGACGGGACATGACAGCTTTACGGGCAGAGGCTGATAAAACTGCTTGTAAGGCGAAAAAGGAAACCTTGCAACAAGCAAGCGAAGCTTTGTTAATTCGGGTTTATCGTTTACCTGATAATTTCAGACCGCCTATGCAAAATGTGCTGATGGACATTTTTAACTGTGTTTCTTGTGAGGAAACAGCACTTCATTCTTGCGATTTAATGGATGAAGGTATCCCAAGCTTGCGTGAATTTTTAAAAGACCCAAGTGCTGTTAACCCTGTGAAAGAATTAACGGTATCTCCTAATTCAAAAACAGTGGTACAGCCTGCTACTTCTTTAGCAATTCAGCCAGCCCCCGAAGCCCCTGCGACAACAAGCACTGAGCAAAAATAAGTTGTTATTGCGTCTTATTTGAATGTAGGAAATAGATAGGGCAGGTAAGTAATCACTTATCTGCCCTATTTGTTTTGACATTCTATCTATTATTTTGAAGCGGATTATATACTCAAGACCTTTTTAGAAGGGAATGTCGTCATCGAAATCGCTAGGGGGCGGATTATTGTTCGTTGCGGCGGGTTGTGGCGTGCGGTTAGTAGCGGGCGCAGGGTTTGCACGGGGTGGGGTGTTGGATTGCATTGCGGGTGGTGGCGGTGGTGCATAATTACTATTATTGCCTTGTCCTTGACCATAATCCGCAGAATATCCTTCATTATTACGGTTATTACTTCCTAACATGGTCATTTCTCGCGCCACAATTTCAGTGGTATAACGTTCTTGACCGTTATTATCTTGCCATTTACGGGTTTGTAATTTGCCTTCTACATAAATCAAAGAGCCTTTACGCAGATATTCGCCCACAATTTCGGCTAGACGTTCAAAAAATACTACACGATGCCATTCTGTCTTTTCCTGCTTTTGCCCTGATTGTTTATCTTTCCACTGTTCACTGGTTGCTAAACTAATATTTGCCATCGCAGAGCCAGAAGCACTATAACGTACTTCAGGATCATTGCCTAAACGACCCACCAAAATTACTTTATTGACACTAGACATTTATTATTCTCCTCAAAAAATTCAAATTGGCAGGTAGTTTGTATCTACAAGATAAATAAGCCATAAAATTATTGATAACAATATATGTTACACAATTCTGCCACTTCATAAATTCTCATTATAATGTATGAATAAACAGTATAAAACACTAGACCCAGAGAAATTAGCACGTAATATGCACAATATTTTTTTGCATTTTATGAGTCATGATGTTCACATTTAATATGCAGTAACTATAGGATTTATTTTAAATAAATGCTTTTATCATTATTTAATGAAATACCTTTAAATGCCTTGTGTTCTCACCCATACCAAGGGGAAGGCAATTCGTAAAAATAGTCTGTATGATATGCCATCAGCCTAAAGCAAGTGATTTATTATTTTTCATCAATTATTAGTTATACGGTTACATGAAAATAACGCAAATACTCATCAGTGATGATTCTACATCGATGCGGCAAATGCTCGCATTTACGCTAACGCAAGCGCGTTATAGCGTGACTGAGGCAGATGATGGCGAACAGGCTCTCGCGCTTGCGAAAGAACATCCATTTGATTTAGTTATTACCGACATCAATATGCCTAAACTAGATGGGTTAGCATTAGTGCGAGAATTACGCACACTTCCTGCTTATCAATTCAAACCCATTTTATTATTAACCACAGAAACAGACCCTGAAAAAAAATTACTCGCAAAAACCAGCGGGGCAACAGGTTGGATTAATAAGCCTTTTGACCCTGATAAACTGCTAGCGGCAATTCGTAAAGTGTTGGGATAAATATCATGGCAATAGACATGACAGAAGTACGCCAATTATTTTTCGAGGAAAGCTTTGAAAGTCTCGACACCATGGAAGCAAACTTACTCGATTTAGATATTGGTATTGTTGATACGGAGTTAATTAATAGTATTTTCCGCGTGGCGCATTCGATTAAAGGTGGCGCGGGTATTTTTAAATTTGAACAAGTTGTACAGTTTGCTCACACGGCAGAAACGTTACTTGATAGCTTACGTACTAATCAACGTTGGGTAACTCAAGAAACAATAGATGTTTTACTACAAGCGGTTGACATCCTGCGTATGATGCTCACCCGCTTAAAAGAAAATATCAGTTATAACGAAACGGATTTACAAGCTATTCAAGAGGCTCAACTGAGTTTAGAAACTATGTTGAAAGTGCCTCAACCAATAATTGTCCCAACCCTTAGCAACATAGAAGCAACAATAGTAGAAGCAGAAAACACCGCCCCGCCCGCTTCATCTCTCTTAACAACATCCGTTGTCGCGCCTATTGTCACCGAAAATAAAACATCCCCTCAGATAAAAGGCTGGCGCATTGTTTTTAAACCGCATTCAGACTTACTGAAAACAGGTAATGATCCTGTTAATCTTTTTCGTGAACTTGCAACACTTGGGCGCATTGAAATACAGGTTAATACTGAACAATTACCGCCCTTTGTAAACCTAGACCCTAAACAATGTTATCTAAGTTGGACATTAACACTCTACGGTGATATTCCTCGCACGGCTATCGATGAAATTTTCGAATGGGTAGAAGGTGATTGTTATCTGGAAATTACAGCACTCGACGCGCTTTCCTCTGCAACAACATCAAGTGCAAGCGATAGGGGACAAAGCAGTGATGAATCTTCTATAACGACCAATGATATAGAAGCAGTATCTGTCGTACAAAAAACAGAGCCAGTCATTAAACTTATCGACGAGCTTGAGGCGGTTTCTAGCAATCTAAACCAGCTACCGCAAGCAGACACTAATACCTCGCAAGCGATTAATCTACCCAATTTAGACCCTGAAGAGCTTGAAGAGTTTCCCATTGAAAAAAAGAAAAACCGCGATAACACTCGTAACGCATCAGGCAATGATAATTCAATCCGTGTCAGCATCGACAAAATTGATGCACTTATCAATATGGTGGGAGAATTAGTAATAACCCAATCTATGCTTGATCAAATTGGAGAGAATTTTGACCCCTCTAAACTCACCCAATTGCGCGATGGACTGACTCAATTAGAACGTAACACCCGCGAACTACAAGAAAGTGTCATGCGCATTCGCATGTTACCTATCAGTTATTCTTTTAATCGCTTTCCCCGTTTGGTGCATGACCTGAGCGTACAACTGAATAAAAAAGTAGAACTTAAACTCTCAGGCGAAAATACAGAACTTGATAAAACGGTTCTTGAAAAAATGAATGACCCACTGGTTCACCTTGTCCGCAACGCCCTAGACCACGGCATAGAATCTCCTGCTCAACGGCTGGAACTTGGCAAACCTGAAACAGGCATTCTACACCTACATGCCTATCACCAAAGTGGCAATATTATCATTCAAATCAGCGATGATGGAGCAGGCTTTGACCTGAAAAAAATCCATCAAAAAGCGATAAAACTAGGATTGATAGACCCTAAAGAAACCCCAACAGCAGAAGAACTCTATGAATTTATTTTTCACCCAGGGCTTTCTACCAGCGACCAGATTAATGATGTTTCAGGGCGTGGTGTGGGGATGGATGTGGTTCGACGCAATATTCGCATGTTAGGCGGTAGCATTGATATCCGCTCGGAACAAAACAAAGGCACTATATTCACCATTCGTTTACCGCTCACCCTCGCTATTCTGGATGGACAACTGGTGAAAGTTGGGCAAGAAATTTATATCCTCTCCCTGCTTTCCATTATTGAATCGCTACATATCAATAAAAAACTGGTGAGTAGTCTTGCAGGACAAGCCGAAGTTTATAAACTCCGTGATGACTATATTCCCATTGTTCGCCTCTACTCACTTTTTAATATTCAAACGGATATTACAGATTTAGACAAAGGCTTATTAGTCATTGTAGAAGGAGAAGGACAAAAAATTGGACTTTTCGTTGACGAATTACTTTCGCAACAACAAATTGTCATCAAAAGCCTAGAAAGTAATTACAAACAAGTGGAAGGTGTTTCTGGTGCAACCATACTTGGTAATGGGAGTGTTGCCCTTATCATTGATATTGCAGGACTGATACGCCTTTTTCATCAGCAAACAGCCTTCCCCCGAATTCGCCCACGCATCACGCAGGAACTGATGACATGAACGAAGAAAAAAAGCAGGTTATTAATAAATATTTAACTTTCGTTCTTGCTACAGAAGAATATGCCGTTGATATTCTTCGCGTGCAAGAAATCAAAGGCTGGACAAAAGTAACCAGTATTCCTAATACACCTAACTATATTTGTGGTGTTATCAACTTACGTGGGCTTATTGTTCCTATCATAGACTTACGCCTGCGGTTTGGTTTAGAACGTCAAGAATATGGCTTAATGACAGTTGTCGTTGTGCTTAAGGTCTTATCCTCAGGACGAGAACGCACCATGGGCATTGTGGTCGATGCCGTTTCTGATGTGTACGATATTGCTGAAAGTGATATTAAACCGCCTCCTGATTTTGGCAGTGTTATCAGCATCGAATTTGTAAAAGGACTCGCCACTGTTGGTGAAAAAATGGTGATTCTTCTTGATATTGATAAATTATTAAACTCTCAAGAATTAGCCATTATTGAAAATGTGAGCCATCACCATCCTGCTTAAACATCCGCCCATGCAGAAAAATTAAGACCTGTTAGGTTTTGAAAACCTAGCAGGTCTTTTTTTTGTCTGAATCGGGATTCACAGGATTTTCAGGAGATGCCGAGGACTGGCAGTCCTAAATTTAAATCACTTTATGATAATCTGAGTTCTGCGAGTTTATTTTAAAAAGACAACAGCTTGTCTGAATCAGAATTCACAGAATTTTCAGAATTAGCAGAATTAAAAAGCGTGATTCGCATTAATTTCTTGGTTTAAGGGTTTTAAATCCTGAAAATCCTGATTCAGACAAGGTTTTAATCTTGTCTGGTGAAACCTTTTCACGTGTTCCGACAGACCTGCTAGGTTTTCAAAACCTAGCAGGTATCTGTTTTATTTTATAAATCTCGCCGAACTCACGTTTATGATACGTTTACTATACTTAATGGCTTTCACGCCCAATCACTTCTGCACCGTTTGGATTGACACTGTGACAGAACCACCAACTATAAACTTGTTCCCGTTCATTTAAGGCTTTATGAATTTCATAACCTGCGTGGTTTGCCTCCTCCATTGACCCCGTCATCACATACATTGTAGGGCCTGAGCCACTAATCCCGAGGGCATAACGTGGGCTTTCAGGATTATCTGCATTTAAAGCCTGTACAACTTGTTTTGCAGTGCTATAGCCCTTGATATGCTGCCCACGGATAGGCTCAATAATGGTATTGGTTGCATGTTTCAATAATAAGCCTAAATCTTGACTCATCAGCGCACGCATCACTTCCATCTTATGGTCTCCCGCAGACTCTGCGACTTGCCAACCGACGGTTTTATCTTTTAACACAGCCGTCATGTGTGAAGTGCTGATTGCAAAATCAGGCGTAATTGTAACAACATGCAAATTAGGCGGGCAGTTGAGCGCGAGGACATTGGGGCTATCACCAACACTGGGCGGAATATAAATTAAATCCCCTTTCACCACGAGGGGGGCGACGTTATCGAAGAAAATTCGCCCTGCTGCAATCCGTTCACCTTCCGCAGCTAAACGGAGTAAGCGACGTTGTCCATCTGAACTATCCGCAATGGGAGAACCATATAAGGCATCAATACCGATAACAATGGCTGCACTAGAGGCACTACCGCCTAATCCTAACCCTGTTTGCCCATTGGGTGTATGGATAATGATGGTAATGCGGAAACCATCTTCAATGGGTCTTTCGCTTAACGTTGCAATTTGTTGACAAGTGGCTTGGGTCAATAAGCGCACAACGTCTTTTTCTGGATGGCGATTGATTTCATCTAACAATTGGCTAAATGTCACAGGGTCATCCCAAAAACCATCTGCATCACATTTACGCACTAGAATATCGAGTTCAATAAGCCCTTTTTTACCTGATAAACGTTCTATTTGCATCCAATTACCAGGCCCACCTTCTGCGTCATATGCACCCAGCGGAGGGCGACGGCAAAGTTTGCCTGCACGGTCAAACAATCCGCCAAAGTTGGCAATTTGTGCGGGGGCTATCATGGTTATTTTGTTGTAAATGAGTTTCGACATAAATCCTCAAGTTGTCAGGCGTGAATACAGGTGTTTATCAGGCGGTGCATGATTTACCAAGAGAATAAAATCCATTGATTGAGATGATTATTTTCATCAAGTGCAAAACGATTTGTTTCTAGTACACCATCCCCATCCATATCAAGTAGGTAGTAAGCAGGCCCTACTTGCGGGGTAACTTTGACCATCGTCAATTGTCCATTAACACGGTATTCTTGAATAGTTTTCTCAGCTTGACGAATAATTGTTACTTCTGGCTCTATACGCTCGATAGGCTGGTCATTATTGACAGGAGGCATTGCTTCTGTGGGTGTTTTGGAGTTGCTGAGAATATTAGGAGGACTAGGCGCATCTTTATCAGCATGAACCACTCCCGACAAACAGAGCAGGAGAAGGAATAAATAGTTTATCTTACGCATCATAATATCCCTATCGTCTATAAATTGAATAAATCGGTTACTGTTTCGGCTTTTTCTGCACGTTTTTCGTAGTAATCAAAAATTGTTTTAACCACCATCTCCGCACTATCCACAATAGTGATGAGATTCATATCCTCTGGCGAAATGGTTCTATGTACTATCAGCGTATTATGCATCCAATCAATCAGACCTTGCCAATATTCACGACAAACAAGAATAATGGGGATACTTGGAATTTTATGCGTTTGTACAAGGGTCAACACTTCGGCAAGCTCATCGAGCGTGCCAAATCCACCAGGAAGCACAACATAAGCAGAAGAGTAGCGCACAAACATCACTTTGCGTGCAAAAAAGTGGCGAAAATTAAGGGCAATATCTTGGTAACTATTCGCTTTCTGTTCGTGAGGTAAGGTGATATTTAAGCCAATACTGGGAGAATGTCCCGCAAACGCGCCTTTATTGGCAGCCTCCATAATTCCAGGCCCTCCCCCACTAATAATGGCAAATCCAGCATCCGATAGCGATTTCGCAATCTCTTCTGCCATCTGACAGTAAGGATGTTCAGGGGGAAAACGTGCTGAACCGAATAACGTGACTGCGGGAACAACATCAGATAATTGCTCAAATCCCTCCAAAAATTCTGACATAATTTGTAGGATTCGCCATGCTTCTCGCCCTTGGGAAACATCACTGCGGTTAGAAAGTGGCGGACGCATGAGTGGCGTGGGGCGTTTTGTCATAACTTTAGTCTTACCTTTTTTTGAACGGCTATTTTTACAGCAAGATGATGACACAAGTATCTATCATCTGATTTTTAACCTGAGTTTTACGAGATTTATAAAACAAAATAGAGACCTACTAGGTTTTCAAAACTTAGTAGGTCTTTTTTTGTCTGAATCAGAGTTCACCGAATTTTCAGAATTAGCAGGATTAAAAAGCGTGATTCGCATTAATTTCTTGGTTTAAGGATTTTAAATTCTGTTAATTCTGAAAATCCTGATTCAGACAAGCTGTTGTCTTTTTAAAAGAAACTCGCAGAACTGGGGTTATTTTTACGTCTAAAACATAAAAATCTTGTCTCTATCATTGTGTCATAGTGTCAGGATTCTCACCTAATAGTTAGCATTATGATGATGAGAAAATTAGCGTTTTAGAGAATGGGAAGGGATTAAAACAGGTGATAAGAAACGATTTAATACGTTATTTTTAAATAATTTATAAATGGCTAAACCATTTAATCAAGCGTCGTTCAGCGACACGCAAGCCAATAAAAAAGAGTTCTTGAATAGGACGTTTTTTTAAATTGACATAAGGCTTAGAGATATAAGCAACCTGTACTTGTGCAATGCAGGCAGCAAGTACACCCGTTAACAGTCGGTCATCCACTAACATAATGCAGGTTGCAGGTTGCCCCGTTAACTGCATAATCATTTCTAATCCATCAGGATAAGGCTTTTTACGCACTTCTTTAATACAACGCACACCAAAATGATGTTGTTGAAAATATGCAATACGACTCGGTAACGGTTTATTAGATAAAATAAATATATGGTCTGCGCCGAAAACTTTAACACATTCATCTAACCATAGGCTTAAGCCTTGATTGGGATGATGTTCACCATGAGCGGCAAGAACGCCATCAAAATCTAA
Source organism: Beggiatoa alba B18LD (assembly GCF_000245015.1). Taxonomy (NCBI): domain Bacteria; kingdom Pseudomonadati; phylum Pseudomonadota; class Gammaproteobacteria; order Thiotrichales; family Thiotrichaceae; genus Beggiatoa; species Beggiatoa alba. The sequence continues at coordinate 1,885,547 of NZ_JH600070.1, forward strand.
AACCAGCACATTAATGCCTTGTTCATGCAATTGTTGCGGAGAAATATCAGTAACACGACTGATTTTTTTAGGCGCGTTATTCACTTGCGCAAGCAAATGGCGATGATGGCGCAACATCGCCACGCTGTAATACATTCGAGTAAAAAAACGCATCATGATAGCAAGCAGTCAGTGCAACAGTGAGAAAGTTAAAAAATGCGTCCAAAACGGGTGCGCGTTAGCTTACGACATTCTTCTTCAGTCTGTTCTTTTGACTCAATACATTGTCTTTCAAACTCTTTTGCTTCTGCGCGGGCTTTTTCTACCGCTTTTCGTGTTGCCTCTGCTTGAGCACGTGTTTGCGCATTGATAGCTTCTTGTCGTTCAAAGCGGTCAATCGTAACTTGGCGTTCTGTTTCGCTCATCTGTTCCCACTGTTCCGCAGGCACGCCATAAATCGCACGACTGCACGCCGTTAAAAGACTAAGCAAGCACAGTACGCCAAAAATCGCTTTAGTCATAACTGATTTACACCCAATAAGCTGTGCTTGTCATTATTTTAGCGGTAACTTTCATTACCATACGCACTGGCATGGGTAAAGGCACGCCACCTGCTTCTAATGCAATCGTTGCATGATGCGCTTCATCTTGTTTCATCTGTTCCAAAATGGCACGACTTTTCTGATCATCTGGTGGCAATGCTTGCAAATGCTCGTCTAAATGCGCAATCACCTGTTTTTCAGTTTCAGCAACAAAACCCAGACTCCATTTATCCCCAACAGCACCCGCAACAGCACCAATAGTAAACGAACCAATATACCAAAGTGGATTTAAAACACTGGTATTACCGCCTAATGCCTGAATACGCTTTTCACACCACAATAAATGATCATTTTCCTCAACAGCGGACTGATGCATACTGTCACGAACTTGTTGAGCGTGAGCGGTCAAGGCTTGCCCTTGATATAAAGCTTGTGCAGCGATTTCTCCTGCATGATTCACCCGCATTAAACGGATAGATAATTGCTTATCTGCATCGCTTAAGCTGGTTTCCTCAACTTGTCGCGCTGGATTTTTACGATGTGTTCCTTGCGGTTCAGCAAAAACAGTTCGCAAACCTTTATCAAAACTATTGATTAATTTATCAATTGGGGAAAGTTGTGGTTTCATCATATGTTATGCCTGACGTTGAAGACGTTGCATTTAACCTATAGTTTGTACGATTGAATAATTGCAAAGCTAGCGATACATCAATAGATGAAGAGAAGCAGCTCCACACGTATTATGATAACCCGTCATTGAACGATTGATGACTACTCTTTATTCTGAATAACCGCCATATGATGAGGATAGCCTTATGTTTTCCCTTGCCTATTTTAAAACGATTAAAACACAATTTAGCAGCGTCTTGTTCTTACTCATCATCATCTTTCTGCTCATTGCGGGAATTACTTATCGGGAAACGGGCAATGTTAATGAACAGTGGAATCATTTTCAAACTTATGTTGCACAACGTATGTATTATTTAGAAGAAATTCGTACCCACTTAGGCTATGGGGGAATGATTCATCATTTTAAAAATTTAGTGTTACGCAAACAGACAAAATATGTGACAGGGTTTAACGAATCTTTTAACAAATTACAAACAATCCTGACACAGTATAGACAATTACCCGATGTAACCCCAGACGAATTAAAGTTTTTAGAAGAAGTTCAAAAAGTTGCAAACGCATATCAACAAAATTTACAAATTGTCATTGAAATGGGGCAAGCAGAACAGTCTATTGCCGACATTGATGCTACTGTAAAAGTTGACGATACCCCTGCATTAACCGCCCTAGACCAATTAGACCGATTTTATAAAGTACTAGCACAAGAAGAGACAACAGTTTTAGAAAAAATTTTATTACGCAGCCGCATCAGTATTATTGCAACCGTCTTTATTACCCTATGTTTACTTATTCCGCTGATGCTAACGTTAAGCCGACGGGTCATACAAGGCTTATCCAATGCCATCACAGTTGCTGACCACATTGCCAACGGAAAATTAGACAATCAAATTAAAATCACACATGAAAATGAAATTGGGCAACTCTCTCGAGCACTCGCCCATATGCAACAACAACTACAAGAACGCATCACAAAAGATAAAAGAATCGCTGAAGAAGCCTTACGCATTACCAGTGCTTTAGATAATGTTACAACAGCCGTTTTAATTGCCGATAACCATTACAAACTGATTTACAGCAACCACGCTGCTACCCGACTATTTACCCAAGAAACCCAACGTATTCGGAAAGACCCTTATTTTCAATCTTTTAATGCGGAAAACTTAGTAGGACAACCCATCGATATTTTTTACCACGACCCCGAAAAACAACGCGCATTAGAAGCCGCATTAATCAGCAGTCATCGATTTACCCTAACAATGGGCGAAACCCGTTTAGACACCTACTTAACCCCTGTTATCAACACACAAGGCAAACGTTTAGGCACAGTCGCCGAATTTAACAACATCACTGAACAATTACTAATGGAACAAGAAATTAATGCCGTCATTCATGCAGCAACACAAGGCGATTTTCAACAACGCATTAATTTAGAAGGTAAAACAGGATTTCTAAAAATCGTCAGCGAGAGCTTAAACCAAATTATCACGGTCAATCAACAAGCTGTACAAGACACCATGCGCGTTTTTGCCGCCCTTGCGAAAGGAGATTTAACCCAAAGCGTACAAACCAACTATGTAGGCGCATTTGCACAACTACGCACAGATGCAAATGCAACCGTACAAAAATTAACAGATGTCATCTGCATGATACGCACCAGCGCAGACACGGTAAACAAAGCCACTGAAGAACTCTCCGAAGGCACAATAAGCTTAAGCCAACGCACAGAACAACAAGCCGCCTCATTAGAAGAAACCGCCGCCAGCATGGAAGAAATGACAAGCACTGTCCAACAAAATGCAGACAACGCCTATCAAGCAACCCAATTAGCAACCGTTGCCCGTCAAAAAGCGGAACTTGGCGGAGAAGTTGTCGGCGAAGCAATTAAAGCCATGAATGCGATTAATCAAAGTAGCCAACAAATTACCGACATTATTGGCGTTATTGATGATATCGCTTTCCAAACCAACCTATTAGCCCTAAATGCTGCCGTAGAAGCCGCCCGTGCAGGCGAACAAGGACGCGGATTTGCGGTTGTTGCAACTGAAGTACGTAACCTTGCCCAACGCAGCGCGGCGGCCGCAAAAGAAATAAAAGCCTTAATCCGCGATAGCGTTGTTAAAGTCACAGAAGGCGGGCGTTTAGTCAACCAATCAGGCGAAACCCTCACCGATATTGTCAACGCGGTTAAAAAAGTCAGCGACATCATTGCCGAAATATCAGCCGCCAGCCAAGAACAATCCGCAGGTATTCATCAAGTCAACAAAGCAGTGAGCCAAATGGACGAAATGACCCAACAAAATGCCTCACTGGTAGAAGAATCCACCTCAACCAGTCAATCACTGATGGAACAAGTACGCGCCTTAAAACAACAAGTCAGCTTTTTCAAAGTTGCAAAAACCCTTACATCACCACCGACACAAACGCCTACCCCCACCACCACAAAACCTAAAACCCCATCAACACAACATCGAGCGATGCAAAAAGATTTACACCCACACGCAACAAAAAATAGCGAATGGAAAGACTTCTAATTCTTAACATATTCCACTCAACCTTATGCACCCGCACGACACCTTTAGCCAACACCTACTAGCTTGGTTTGAACAAGCAGGACGCAAAAATTTAGCATGGCAACAAAACCCCACCGCTTACCGAGTGTGGGTTTCCGAAATCATGTTACAACAAACCCAAGTTACAACCGTGATTCCCTACTACGAACGCTTTATGCAACGTTTCCCAACCATACACGACCTAGCCAATGCACCACTAGACGAAGTGCTACACCACTGGACAGGACTTGGCTACTACGCCCGCGCTCGCCATCTACACAAAACCGCCCAAACCCTCTGCGAACACTATCAAGGCGAATTCCCCAACACACTAGAAGCCATGCAAGCTCTATCAGGAATTGGTCGCTCAACGGCAGGCGCAATTCTGGCACTCTCCCAAGGACAACGGCAAACCATTCTTGACGGCAATGTAAAAAGGGTACTCTGTCGCTACCACGCGATACCCAATCCCCCAACCGATAGCCAAACCATCGCCCAACTCTGGCAACTAGCAGAACAACACACCCCAAATATCCAAGTTGCAAACTATACCCAAGCCATCATGGACTTAGGCGCGACCGTTTGCACACGGACAAAACCCGCTTGTCAAACCTGCCCCGTACAAGCAGACTGTCTCGCCTATCAACAAGGTAATCCAACGGCTTACCCAGTTCGCAAACCCAGCAAAACCTTACCGACGAAAAACACGATCTTTTTAATTATTCAACGTCCTGACGGATGCGTCTTACTCCAACAACGACCACAAACAGGCATCTGGGGTGGTTTATGGGCATTTCCTGAATGCACACAACTAAAAGAAGTAGAAACATGGATGAAAACCCAGCTACAACTAGACAACTATCAAATAAAGCAAGGAACTAACCTCAAACACACCTTTACCCATTTTCATTTAGAGATTACGCCCCTATATCTACTGATTAATCAAACACCACCGACCATATCACTTTTGCATACCTGCTGGTACGATTTGTATAACCCACCCACTATAGGGCTTGCCACGCCTGTGGTAAAATTTTTAAAACAATTAGCGAAAACGACAGGAGCATTGTTACTATGACACGCACCGTTTTTTGTGCAAAATTAGGTAAGGAAGCCGAAGGGTTAAAAGTCCCGCCTTATCCTGGTGAATTAGGCAAACGGATTTTTAACCATACCTCACAAGAAGCATGGCAATTATGGTTAAGACACCAAACGATGTTAATTAACGAATACCGCTTGTCCCCTGTAGATCCACAAGCGCGTAAGATGTTAGAAGAAGAAATGGAACGCTTTTTATTTAGCGGCGAAGTAAAACCACCAGAGGGCTATGTCCCCCCGAAAGAATCTGTATAAAAAATTAACAAACTGATAATTTTATTATTCAGCATGTTAAATATAAAACCTGCTAGATTTTCAAAATCTAGCAGGTTTTTTTTGTCTGAATCAGAATTAACAGAATTTTCAGAATTAGCAGAATTAGCAGAATTAGCAGAATTAAAAAGATTTACTCAAACCTGAGTTCGGCGATATTTATAAAATAAAACAGATACCTGCTAGGTTTTTAAAACCTAGCAGGTCTTTTTTTGTCTGAATCAGAATTCACAGAATTCACAGAATTTTCAGAATTAGCAGAATTAAAAACATAATTTTTTATTCTTTTAATTTTCTTGTCTTTTTAATTCTGAAAATTCTGTTAATTCTGAAAATTCTGATTCAGACAATCTTTTAATCCTGAAAATCCTGATTCAGACAAACTGTTGTCTTTTTAAAAGAAACTCGCCGAACTCAGGTTACTCAAGTTAGTTTTTTGGTTTAAGGGGTTTAAATTCTGTTAATTCTGAAAATCCTGATTCAAACAATCTTTTCATCTTGTCTGGTCAATCCGATTCGTGTGTTCCAACAAACCTGCTAGGTTTTCAAAACCTAGCAGGTCTCTGTTTTACTTTATAAAACTCGCCAAACTCAGGTTGAGGTAATTGCGGAGATAGACCAGTTTTAGACCACATGAGTTATATTTGCCACATTTACTGATTAAAAAATAATTACTTATCTTGCTTTCTTTTAAGAGTTTCCGATAGGTTCTATACAAAGCGAACAAGGATATTTTCGTCCTGCAATTCTTTTCATAGTACAGAAAAGAACAGTCGTTTCATTGATTGTGAGTGTATTTAATTCTTTGTTAAATAAATCCCTTGCTAAAATTTCCATATTATTATTTTGATTAAGTAGTAACTCATAGTGAAAATATAAAATAAGAATTTCGTTTTCACTCAATGACCATTTTATAAGGTAATTCCAAAGAAAAAATTGAATGTGCCACTCTGCTAGTTTCATCTTATTTGTCCATAAGAATTGTTTCACTAGAGATTTTGCAACAGGAATTGAAAGTGATTTACTGTTTTTTCTGCATAAAAAAATGTCTTGATGAGAAGTAAGAAAAATTTTTTGCTGTTCAGGTATTGCGTTATATGTTTCTTTGATAGTTGGAAGATGTGGCAAAAAAACGGTATATATATAAAAAACGAACATTATGCTTATCAGTATAGATAATAAGTATAAGAAAAGTAAAAAATTTTTCAATAAAGCAAATACAAAACGCATAGGCTTTAATGTATTAAACATCATCAGACTCACATGATTAATGTGACGCAACATGCATTCCCGCGCGGGAGCGCGGGAACGAGATGAAGGGATTTACCACTCAATCTGATACTTTTGCTCTAACAACTTCGCTTGTGCTGCTGCTAAACGCGCAATTGGCACACGGGGTGCGGAGCAAGAGACATAATCTAAACCGACATAGTGGCAGAAACGGATAGATTCAGGATGTCCGCCTTGTTCCCCACAAATCCCAATTTTCATATTGGGGCGGGTTTTCCGTCCGCGTTCTACCGTCATCGCCATCAATTGTCCTACCCCTTTTACGTCTAAAACTTCAAACGGGTTATCTTGTAAAACGCCTAAATTGGTGTAGTCAGGCAAGAATTTATTTTCTGCATCTTCGCGTGAAAATGAGAATGTTGCTTGCGTTAAATCATTCGTACCAAATGAGAAGAATTCGGCTAACTCTGCCAAACTCCCTGCCCGCATACATGCACGAACAACTTCAATCATCGTGCCGAACTTAAATTGTAAGGTTACATTTTGTTCAGCTTCCACCTGTGTGCGAATACCATCAATGAGCTTTTTCACGTGGGTAAGTTCTTGCGCGGTCGCAACTTGTGGCACCATGATTTCAACATTAACCGCGACTTTATCCTTTTGACAAACCGCAATGGCTTCAAAAATCGCACGGATTTGCATGGCGTAAATTTCAGGATAAGTAATCCCTAAACGCACACCCCGATGTCCTAGCATGGGGTTGACTTCGTGCAACTCGCGGGCTTTGCGTAACATTTGTTCTTTTTTGCTAATCGCATCGCTGACTAAATTAGCGTTAATGCTGTCAAAGGGCGCGGGAATAGTTTTTAATGCCCCGCCTTCGCGGTCACGCATGAAACGTGAGGCACTGGCTAAATGTTCTACACCTTTGGAGATGGCATAAAGTTCACGTAAATGGGCGATTTCGTCCAATAATTCGCGCTCAGTCGGTAGAAATTCGTGCATCGGTGGGTCAAGCAAGCGCACGGTGACAGGATGTGGGGCAAGAACTTTGAAGATTTCAGTAAAGTCAGCGCGTTGAATTGGTAAAAGTTGGTCAAGCGCAGTTTTTCGTTCTTGTGGGGTTTGCGCAAGAATCATTTCAACCACGATGGGCAGGCGGTCAGCCGCGTTAAACATGCGTTCAGTACGACATAAACCGATACCCATCGCGCCGTATTCAACGGCTTTGTTGGCGGCTTCGGGTGTATCGGCGTTTGCCATGACTTTCAAGCGGGCGATTTCATCCGCCCAACCGAGCAAGATTTTTAATTCTTGGGAGAATTTGGGCGGAATGGTGGGAATTGCGCCTAAATAGACTTTGCCCGTAGAGCCGTCGATGGTGATGATATCGCCTTCTTGAATGACGTTATCGCCAATAATCGCTTGGCGCAATTTGCTGTCGACGTGAATATTTTCCGCACCTGCAACGCAGGCTTTGCCCATGCTACGGGCGACAACGGCAGCGTGTGAGGTTTTTCCACCGCGACTGGTTAAAATCCCTTGGGCGGCGAAAAAGCCGTGAATGTCTTCGGGCTTGGTTTCTTCGCGCACTAAAATAATTTTTTCCCCTGATTTGCCTAATAATTCGGCTTGATCAGCGTCAAAAACGCATTTGCCAACCGCTGCACCAGGGGAGGCGGGAATGCCTTGCGCGACGGCGTGCGTGGTGCTGTCGGGGTCTAAACGGGGGTGTAATAGTTGTTCTAAGTGTTCAGGATTGACGCGGAGTAGGGCTTGTTCTTTGCTGATTAAGCCTTCTTTTTCCATTTCAACGGAGGTGCGGACTAAGGCGGTCGCATTCATTTTGCCGTTACGAGTTTGTAAGCAGTACAACACGCCTTTTTCAATGGTGTATTCGTAATCTTGGACTTCGTGGTAGTGGCTTTCGAGTTTGTGGCTGAGTTCGACCAGTTGGGCGTACAGCGCGGGCATTTCGTTTGCCATGTCTTGCACAGGTTTGGGGGTGCGTATCCCTGCGACTACGTCCTCGCCTTGTGCATTGACGAGATATTCGCCATACATTTGGTTTTCGCCCGTACCTGGATTGCGGGTAAAGCCGACCCCTGTCGCGCTGTCGTTGCCCATGTTGCCAAAGACCATAGCGACGACGTTCACGGCGGTGCCGTTGGCTTGTTCGGGGGTGATATTGAATTGACGACGGTAGTCAATCGCGCGTTTTCCTAGCCATGAGTTAAACACGGCTTTAATGGCAATTTCTAATTGTTCAAATACATCTTCAGGAAAGGGTCGCCCAGTTTTTTCTTGTACGACTTGTAAGAATAAGGCGCAGACTTCTTTTAAGTCTCTCGCGCTTAAGCTCACGTCGTCTTTAACCGCAGCACGGCGTTTAATTGCGTCTAGGTGTTTATCAAAGTGTTCATCGGCAACACCAAGCGCGACTTTTCCAAATAGTTGGATAAAACGGCGGTAAGCGTCATAGCCAAAACGTTCATTATCAGTTTGTTTAATTAAGCCTTGTAAGGTTTGGGAATTTAGACCTAGGTTTAAAATGGTATCCATCATCCCTGGCATGGAGATAGCAGAGCCAGAGCGGACGGAAACAAGCAGGGGATTGTCTGGATTACCAAAGCCTTTTTTAGTGGTTTGTTCTAAGGCTTGGATGTGTTGTTTAACTTCGTTAATAACCTCAGGCGGGAGAATGCGTTGTGGATTATCTAAATAGGTTAAGCAGGTTTCTGTGGTAATGACAAAACCTGGGGGAACATTTAAGCCGATTTGGGTCATTTCGCAGAGGTTCGCGCCTTTGCCACCAAGTAATTTTTTGTTTTTGCCATCGCCTTCGGTAAATGCGTAAACGTATTTTTTTGTTGTCATACGAGAGCCTTGCGTTATTGTTGTTTGTGGAGATAAAGGGGTTCGACAAACTTGCTTTTGAACCACGAAAGACACGAAAAACACGAAAAAAGACGGTTCGTGCTTTTCGTAAGTAATTATATTGATTGTTTTTGGTAAAGTGTAATGTGTGTTTTGGGTCTTTTATACATCAAAAATTTGTTCGATGTGTTGCGCGTCTAAAATGCGCAGTGTCCAGTTTTCAAGTTGTGATTTTGTCGCTTGTTGCAACTTTTCTGCAACCCATGGCGGAACGTGGGCAAAACGTTTTTCGAGCAGTAGTCGTAAAATCGTTTGAGCTTCTTCTTGTAAGCCTTCTTGTCGTAACATCCATTCTCGTCGTATTCCAGCCGTATTGAGAATTTCGTCATCGCTCATAAAAATCCTAATGACAAAGCAAATTTTCTAACGCTTAAAATAAAGGGCGAAATCGTTCGCCCTTTTTTAATAACTGACTTATTCAGTTTCTACATCATCAGGGTAGAATTCCTCCCCTGCGGCTAAGTCGTCTAAACCTAGCACAATTAAATCAGTAAATAAGGCATCTTTACCCTTTACTTCATCTGAGTTGACGCTGGTATAATCCGCGCCCCGTTGTGCGGCAACTTTTTCAAAGCGGGCAAGTACGTCATCGGGTAAATTGATTTGTATGGTTTTCATGTTTTCCATTCCTTGAAGCGTTTAATTACTAACCGTAATATTTTCACAGAATTAGCCTAAACTATACACTTTTAGTATATCACTCTCTACGAGCTAATGATTTGTCATGTTTCATTTTACAACCCTACCGCCATTGAGTTTATATATTCACATTCCTTATTGTGTACGTAAATGTCCTTATTGTGATTTTAACTCACACGAGGTCAATGATGCCTTACCCGAACAGGCTTATATTGATGCGCTAATCGCTGATTTAGAGCAAGATTTACCCAAAGTTTGGGGGCGAACAGTCAGCAGTATTTTTTTTGGCGGAGGAACACCGAGCATTTTTTCACCCGATGCAATAGACCGCTTATTAATGGCAATTCGTAGCCGTATCCGTGTGTTGCCACAGGCAGAAATCACGCTTGAAGCCAATCCCAGCACGGTTGACAATGCACGTTTTCAAGGTTTCCGCCAAGCAGGTATTAACCGTTTATCGTTAGGCGTTCAAAGTTTTTCTGATACCGCTTTGCAAGCGTTAGGACGTGTACATGACAGTAAAATTGCTTTGCAAGCTATTGAAGCCATTCATCAAGCAGGATTTAAGCAGTTTAATCTCGACTTAATGTTTGGTTTACCCCAACAAACGGTCGAGCTTGCCTTAACTGATTTAAATATCGCAATCAACGCGCAACCGTCACATTTATCATGGTATCAATTAACCATAGAGCCTAATACGTGGTTTTATCACCATCCGCCTGTTTTGCCTGATGATGATAATTGCTGGGATATTCAAAACGCAGGACAAACATTATTAGCCGCTCAAGGCTATGAACAATACGAGGTTTCAGCCTATGCTCGTAATCAGCAGTATTGTCAACACAATATCAACTATTGGACGTTCGGTGATTATTTGGGGATTGGTGCGGGCGCACATGCCAAAATTTCTGATGCAGCTACAGGCACAATTACCCGTTATAGTAAACAACGTCATCCCCGCACTTATATAGAAACTGCACAAACAACGGCAGTATTAGCAACTCAACAATCCATCACCAAAGCGGATGCCATTTTTGAATTTATGCTCAATGCGCTACGCTTAAATGCAGGATTTGAACTGTCATTATTTACGCAACACACAGGCTTATCACCAAGCTGTTTAAGCGATTATTTAACCGAAGCACAACAACGTGGCTGGTTGACACAAACAGGAGAACAAATTCAAACAACCCCAACAGGACAACGTTTTTTAAATGAAGTCTTAACCTTATTTATTCCATCCTAAAGGAGTTCATCACAATGAATAGTAAATTGCCTGCCACTAGTGGCTTCATCTCTCAGATAAAAACAGGAATTGGCTGGTTAATAGGACTGATTATATCGTTAGTTGCCATCAGCATACTGATGCCTTTACTTTTAAAAATAGAAACCGTCAACGGTAATCAAGTCGGCGTTTTAGAAACATGGACAGGCGGGGTACAAGTTGAGCCTTATCCCGCACGAACCTACTTTTTATTTCCAGGGTTTTCGCAAACCATGTTTACTTATCCTTTATCACTACAAGTCTTTGTCATGAATGATAAGGCTTATAATCAAGAGTTTGCAGAAGGACGGGAAAAAGACTCCTATCTTGTTCAATCCTCCGAAGGACAAGACATGCACATATCCCTTAATGTGCAATGGCGTATAGACGCTGCAAAAGTCGTCGATATTCACAGAACTGTCCGCGACAATATTGAAGAAAAAATGCTACGCCCCGTCGTTATGCGCGTCGTGAAGGATGAAGCAACTAAACGCACCGCTATCGAAGCCTATTCAGGTCAAGGCTTAGTGAAATTACAAACAGATATATTCACCGCACTGGTTGATGAACGCGGAGAACTACGAAGCCGAGGAGTGATTGTAGAAAACTTTGTGATTGAAGGCATCCGCCTAGACCCCAAATATATTGGAGAAATCACCGAAAGACAGGTAGCAACCCAACGTCGTTTAAAAGCGGATGAACAAACCAAAGCCGCCCAATCCGAAGCCCTACGCGCAGAAGCAGAAGCTCAAGCCGATTTAAAACGCCGTGTTGTCGAAGCAGAACGCGATAAACAAGTCGGGATTTTAAACGCTGAAAAAGAATCACAACAATCAATGCTTGCTGCCGAAGCCTCTAAACGGCAAGTCGTTCTACATGCAGAAGCCCAACAACAAAAATTAGTCCTTGAAGCTACAGGTACACGAGATGCACGCATCTTAGAAGCAGAAGGGATTATCGCTATTGGTAAATCCGAAGCAGAAGCCCAACGCTTAAAACTCAGTGCATTTGCAGTAGAAGGCTCTGATTCTTATGTGAAAGTTGAAATTGCTAAATCATTAGCGTCCGCTCACCAAAACGTTAAAGGCTATCTGCCTAATGATATGAATGTTTACACACTGGGCAACAACTTTATGGATGCTATTGAAAGCATTGTTGGTCGTCAAGCCTACGCGGGAGAATCCGCCACACAACAACCCGCTCAATAAAATGGTAAACGCTTTTTTCTGCATTACTATTGCATAAAAACACACGGTGCGAGTCACTCGCACCATATTCAAAAAAACAGAGCCTACTATGCGTCCCCCTCAACAAGGTTTTATTCTTATTGCGATTCTCTGGTTTGTAGCAATGGCTGCTGTGCTTGTTGCCGTCCTAGCCAGCGAAACGCGCTTGTCTGCAAAAACCGTTTTTCACAACCAAGACAATCTTCAACAATGGAGCGATACACTCAAAGCCCTGAATATGGCACAAATGGAACTAATGCTTGCCCGTATGCCCCTGTCACCAGATGACCCCGAAAATAAACTGTCACCTGCCGAGCGCAAAAATCCCGCCTATAAATTTAATGGACAAGTGCTAAATCTTGCTTATACACAACCTGATAGCGTTAATGTGCGTATTTACGACGAAGTGGGAAAAATCAATGTACAACGCCTAACCACGCAACAAATGCGGCAAATTCTTAAAAAAATCATTGGTGATAAACCCGAAGAATTATCTAAATTAGACGATGCATGGCAAGACTGGGTCGACGCAGATGATATGAAACGCTTAGGCGGTGCGGAAAAAGATTACTATGAAGACTTAGAACCACCTTACGTCCCCCGTAATGGCGTGATTGAAACCGTAGAAGAATTACTGTTGATTAAAGGCTTTAAAGATGTTTTTAAAAATGTTTCCATGTATTCCGCGTTCACCGTTTACGGAAGTTCTACGGGCGTTAATCCTAACTTAGCAACGCGCGAAGCCTTATTATTATTACCAGGATTAGATGCTGAAGCGGTTGATAAAATCATTCAATTACGTAAAACCAAAGAGATAAAAACCCAACAAGATTTTAATAATGTTTTAAAACCCAATCAAATTGCTGAATTTATACCATGGATTAATTTTGCATCCAGTAATTACTACACCATAGTGATTGAGCCAAAAAGTCGAGCTGTATCACAAAAACCATTAGAAACAAAAACCACTTATGATGAAGAAACCGAAGAAACAACTGAAGAGGTTGGCTTACGTAATCAGCAAGCCTATGAAGTGATTGTCCAAGCACAAGGCACAAGCCAACAACCCAAAGTCCTGATGGTATTACCTTATGGCATGGTACCTGATATGCAACATGAATTAGCAAAAAATAAAGATGAATCATCCTGAAAATGAATTATTACGATTTTTCTAAAATACCCTGAGCTCGGCGAGTTTCTTTTAAAAAGACAAGCGTTTGTCTAAATCAGGATTTTCAGAATTAACAGGATTTAAACCCCTTAAACCAAGAAATTAATGCAAATCACGCTTTTTAATTCTGCTCATTCTGTGAATTCTGATTCAGGCAAACTGTTGTTTTTAAAATAATCTTTCTGTGCTCAGGTTACATTTACTATACATTGTTTTACAACTGATTATCCATGCACCCAATGAACTTGTTCACAAGTCGCGGGTAAAGTGGCTAGGGCAAAATTGGGCAAATAAAACGCTCCTTTATGTAAATGGCTATTGTAATGTTTGGTTTTTAATCCCTTCGCTTGAGCACGTTTAGGGTCAAAATCGTTTAAGGGGTGATACCGTTTTGAGGCAAATCCAAATGTCCAATATCCACCGGGATAAGTTAAACAATAGCCTTGATACATAAATAAATGTTGGAAAACTTTCTGCATTTCACAATAAGTCTTTTCCACAATCATCGGCGATAACAAAGGGCTATCGGTTTGATTGGTCATAATGCCATCGGGTTTTAAGGCGTTATACACATCTTGATAAAAATCAGCCTGAAATAAACCTTCTGCAAAGCCTATCGGGTCGGATGAATCTATCATAATGACATCAAAGTAATTTTGATTATTACGAATGTAAGCAACGCCATCCTCTGCCAATACTTTAACTTTTGGGTTAGATAATTCACTGGCAATACTGGGGAAATAGTCGCGGGCGGTATTAATCACATCGATATCGATTTCAACTAATACGGCTTCTTTAACAGCGGGATGTTTGACGATTTCACGAATTGTGCCCCCATCTCCGCCCCCAATCACGAGCACGCGCTCAGGGTTAGGATGTACGTTCAGTGGGACATGTGCCATCATTTCATGATAAACAAACTCATCGCGTTCCGTGACCATAATAATGTCATCTAATAACAAGAGTTTGCCAAAAGTTTGTGTTTGGTAAACGGTGATTTTTTGGTAAGCAGATTGTTTTTCGAACAATTTGTTTTCTAAGGCTAAACCTAACGCCCAGCCACGACTACGTTCTAAATACCAACCGTTATAAAAATCGTGTGTAATATCAACAGACATACTGAATCCTTCGAATGCGGTCTTATCAAAATAAGTAAGGTCGAGTTTTGTGATGCATAGCAGCTTACGCTATCGCATAAAAACTCGACCTTTTTCTCGACCTTTTTGATGAGAAAAGACAGGGGTTAGGCGTGGAAAATATTTTTGCCGTAAAAAATTTCTGTCATTTCTTGATGTAACAAAGTCGTGACACGTTGCCGTTCGGCTTCGCTCCAATTTTCATCTTTCATCCCAAATAGATAATCGGTGAGTTTGACATCTTTTAAGAGCATCTTGGTATGAAAGAGATTTTCTTGATAGACGTTAATATCTACTGTCTGATAACGTTGTAAAATCTCTGAGGCGATATACTCTTGAATAGAGTAAATTTTATGGTCTATAAAGTGTTTTCTGCCACGGACATCACGGGTGAAACCGCGCACGCGATAGTCAACAGAAACGACATCAGAATCAAACGCCCGTAGGAGATAATTTAACGCTTTCAAGGGGGAAATATGCCCACAGGTAGCGATGTCTATATCAACGCGGAAGGTAGAAATACCCGTTTTAGAACTGCCTTCAGGATAGGTATGTGCGGCTAAATGGCTTTTATCCAAGTGTGCGACTAAAAAGGGATTGTTACTTTTAGGCTTAGTTTGTTCAGGACGTTTGAGGGTAACAGGTTGAGAAACAGGCTCTTCCGCGATTAAAAATGTCGCGCTCGCGCCCATAGGTTCATAATCTTGCGTGGAGACGCTTAGGACATGTGCGCCGATGATATCGCAGACATCAGAAAGTATCGTTTCTAATTTTTGCGCGCTACACATTTCATTGGTGTAAGCGAGAAATTCTTCCCGCTCGGTCGCACGTTGTGTGTAGCAAATATCGTAAATGTTAAAGCTTAAGCTTTTAGTTAGGTTATTGAACCCGTGCAAAGCAATTTTGTCTTCCATTATTTGTGTACCTCCCCATCAAAAAGAAAGCAGAAGACAACCTAAAAATACTAAAGAATTTATACGAATAGCTCCCTTTCCTTTATGAAGTCAGTGTACAGACCTGATGACAGGGGGGGTTTTTAGAGCTTTAGCATAAATTCTAAACGATGACTAAAAACTTTTAATTATACCTTTATGATGTGAATACTTGAAGATAAAAATAATACACTGTTTACATTGATAAATATTTATTTGCTTGATTTTTATCAATTTAATATTAGATTGTTTTAAACAGGGTAATTCTCAATTGACGAAGTCAACAGAGTTAAATAGCCTTTAGCCGCTCGCAATAGCGGAGCACTCACTCTTAAGTTAATTTTTATCAATGGGATGTCTATTGAAGTTATGCATATCGTTAATTTATTTAAATTTCCTGCCTCCAGCGTTATTCCTCAAGTAAATTTATTATATGACGAATCAACGGATATATTTCCTTCTAAGCTGTATGAATTGTCAGGCAATGCTAAATTTACTGTACCTGAAAATAGCACTTGTTTTTTATATCAGCATCAAGGACATAGTGTCTTAACAGGACATTATAATTTGCCTGTTTATGCGGGGATGTATGCGTGTGTGACTGCGGGCGAAATTAAGGCGATGAATGGGCAAGCGATTATTATTGAACGCTTGAATTATCGCGGCATGTTCAGTATTGGCGGAGAAGTTGAACCTTTAGGGCGGTTACGGTATATCGATGGGTGTACCGATTCTTTATTAGTGCCTCCTGTTAAATTTGGGGATGCGTGCTTAAACGCGCTGTTTTTCCCTGTAAATACGCATCAAACTCCGCATACACATCCCAGTGTTAGGATAGGGATGGTTATTCGTGGGCATGGGATTTGTGCAACACCTGACCATCAAGTGCCGTTAGTCGTGGGAGATATTTTTGTCATTCCAACAGATACTATTCATTCATTTCATACTGATGCGAATGATGAATTAGTGGTGATTGCTTATCATCCTGATACGGATTTCGGGGCAAAAGATGAAGACCATCCGATGATTAATCGTTCTTTGGTTAATGGCGTTTCTGCACGCTTTATTGATGAAATTAGAACAAAAGCATAATGTAACCTGAGTTCGGCGAATTTCTTTTAAAAAAGACAACAGCTTGTCTGAATCAGAATTAACAGGATTTAAACCCCTTAAACCAAGAAATTAATGCGAATCACGCTTTTTAATTCTGAAAATTCTGTGAATTCTGATTCAGACAAACAAAGACCCGCTAGATTTTGAAAGTCTATCAGGTCTTTGTTTTATTTCATAAATATTGCAAAGCTGGGGTTGTATTAGAAATTAGTCACTGTCTTGTTTTCCTGTTTATTGTGCAACTTGTATGCTTGTATCAAGTGGATGTGTAAATTTTGCTAATACCCAATTTGCGGTTTCTTTCACCACAAAATCAGTGTAGTTTGCGTTATGTTTAACGGCTTCATAGAACAGCGGTTCAGGATTTTGTCCAATACTGAATAATACGCAAGCCCGCGTCCATGTACTGCCTTTATCGGTTGGACGTGTTAATAGCATTAATAAACGTTGCTCACGGCTGAGAGCTGTTTGTGGAAACTGATTTTGTAAGCGTTGTAGTTGCGCAATTGGGGGAACATCGTCTAAAAAAGGGAAAATGAGCCCTTTTAAGTCTTGTGGTAATAAATTATCTAATGCTTCAAGTGCATATGCGCGACGTTCTTGTAAAAAGGCTTTGGGTAAACTAAGTAATAGCTCGGCTTTAACCCGTTGAATAGTCCGACGTGGATAGAGAAAAGAGAGTAAGGAGAATGTCTGCATTAAGCCTGTTTTAATCTCTTGTTGTAAGGCACGGATTAATAGTGCATCTTCGCTCGCATCGCCAATATCTCGCACACTCGCTAGTAAAGCGGTCATATTTGCAACTTCTTGATGAATTAAATTAACAGTTTGTTGTCTCGCTTCTTTTCCTAACGCGCGATAACCACAATTAACTAGGGATTCAAAAACTTGTTGTCTGACATCTTGTGCAGGGAAAGCCGTTTGTTTTTGTAAAAAAGTTTGAATTTTCAAGCCACCAATACGACCGCATACCCGTAATAAGCGAACACGGGAGAAGTTATTTAATAGATTTCGTTCAAAGGCTTCTTCAACGGCAGGTAGAATTTGTTCGCCAAATTGGGTTAAGACTTGTGTAACTTGGTTACGTAGTTCGTAGTGGCTTAAATTATCAATTAATAATGGAATTAATTTAACTGTTTTGAGTTTGCTGGTTGCAATAATGGCTTGTTGTCTGACTTCAATATCGGGGTCTTGTAATAGGGTTTGTAATGGGCGGTAAAAGGTTGTAATACCAATATTGCCCAGCACATTTGCCGAGAACTTTCGTTCTTCAACATTTGCAGAGGATAACAATTGGTTGAGGGTTTCCCCTGCGGCTAAAATACCGTCAAGTCCGCTACTGCGTAATAATCCAACCATTGCACCTTTTTTAATTTCAGTATCAGGATGTTGTAAGTATGGAAGCACAAATTCAACGGCTTCTGCTTCTTGTAATGCACATAAAGTGCGTAATCCTGCACCAATCACTTCGGAATGACTTTCCTGTTGAATACATTTTTTAACCATGTTTAATGCACGGGGGATGGGGTGTTTTTCTATTTTGTATAATACGTGAACCCGTACTGAGGGAGCAGGATGTTCTAATAGTTTAATCAGGGTATCAATCAAGGATTGATGCTCAATTTCTTCTAAGAGTTCTAAACAATAAATCACTTCTGTTGCGCGTGAGCTTGCAAGCCCTTTCTGTAAAACAGCAATGCTTGAGCCGTCGTGTAGTTCTAACGCGCCGCGCCCTAATTTGTGTTTAGCTAAGGCACTGAGTAAAACGCTGGTGTATTCTTTACGGAGCAGGGCTGCGGTTGCTATCCAAGCAAGTAGAATAAATAAGTTAATGTAAACAATTTGCAAGCCTGATAAATGAAAGAAGTTATTGAGTATCAGTAAAATAACCCCTGCTAATCCTACCGCTAATGGTTCAACAATAGATTCACGTAACCCTTGAATATATAAGCGTTCTCCAGAAAGAAAAGGTTGATATAAAATTCTAAAGGTCGGCGTTTCTAAAGAGAGACGTAGTACAACATCTGCCATAGTGGTTGCGACAATAATCCAGAAAAAACTATGTGGTAATGTCTCTAGTTGTGCAAAAGCACTGGCTAATCCTAAACCGCAAAGTACGCTTGTTGGAAGCGCGATTAAGCCTAAACCAACGCCATAATGGGTTAATAATTTGCCTGATAATAAGGTAGTAAAGAGTAGGTTGATAATGCCTTGAATGGCAAAATAAGTTCCGAAAAATGCAGCAATTTCTGTTTCGCTACTGTAAGCGGCTTCTACGGTATCGTAAAAGATAAAGTCAGTAAAATTCGCGCCAATGGTGGAAATAATGGAGAGGATAAAAAAGAGTTTTAAATAATGGTCTTGCCAGAGTTTATGTAAGGGTTTGCGCTCGATTTCTGGTTCTTCTTCGGGGTTTAATTGAAATTGATGTGCATAATAATGAATGGTGTAAAACATAAATATCAGCGAAAACACGATGCAAATCGCTGAAAATAGAATGAGGTGCACAGTAGAGATGACAGAAACTAACTGTGTAACCGTAATACCGCCTAATACATCACCAACAACTTCACCACCAATAATTAAGCCAAATAAACGTTTGCCTTGTCTGACGTTAAATAAAAATCCAATTAATGCCCAAAAAACGAGATTAATTAACGTAAAATGCACACCCCGCCATATCATCAATAACATGCCGAGTGAATCTGCGTTGCTCAGTAAAGCAAAGAGATAAAACCCCAATACGGCAAATAAGAGGATAAACATCATGGTGATGAGTAAACGGGTAGGGGATAAATAGGCTTCTAGGCGAGCATAAAAAATCCCTACGATAACAATAACAAATGCAGATAAAATATAAACGTAGGGTAATTGTTGAGAACCGAAATTCGCTAAAAATAAGGTATTCGCAATGGTGTCAAAGAATAAGACGGATACATCATTAAAAAAGGACTGCACCAATAGTAAGAGCAATAACATGCCCTCGCCCTCTCGAATGCTGAAGAGGCTTGTTATTATTTTTTGTAGCATGGTGGCTGACCTTGTATAAAAACGGGAATAAATGCTGTAAAAGGTCAAACGCAAAAATTTTGCCACCGCATATAAAAGTGAATATTTATAAATAGTTACTTATCCTTTTCTCTTTTTTACAGAAATATTTTTAAGACTTATGACAAATTTAATAGAACAAACTGATAGCCCTTTAAGCCCTGAGGAATTTCAAGCACTCGCCCAACATGAGGCGATTGTAAAAGCAGGATTACAAACTTTTTATGACATTGGAGAAGCCTTATTAACCATTCGTGATAAGCGGTTATACCGTGCAGAATTTAATAGTTTTGAAGAGTATTGCCAAGAAAAATGGGGTTTTGTTCGTCGTCAAGCTGACCGTTTAATTCAGGCGTTTGAAGTGACCGAAAATTTACGCCCTGTCGGTTTATCAATGCCACACAATGAGGCGCAAGCGCGTCCGCTGGTAAAGTTAGAGCCTGAACTACAGCGGCAAGCATGGCAAAAAGCGGTAGAAATGGCACCCGATGGCAAGCCAACTTCGTCATTGGTTAAAAAAATCGTTAAAGAGTTGACGCAACAAGAAGAGAGTCAATCTGAAGTTATCGATGTCTTGCCTCAATATACGCCTGAGACAGCAACACCTTCCCCCATTTCTACAGCAAAAGAAGCTGAGAGTTTATCCATTCAGGCACAATTCCACGCAAAATTAGTTTGGAATTATCGCCGTTTAGGGCTTAATCAGTATCAACATTTTACAATGGGATATGCACATCGTACTTGGGAACAAGTAAGCGAGCTATTGCAATTAGCAAATGTAACCGTTTTAGTGGATATTCGTCGAAATGCGATTAGCAGCGATATGGCATTTAACAAGGAAACATTGAATGAAGCCTGCGCCACATTGGGCATTACTTATTTACAATTGCCAGAGCTAGGCATTGATAGCGAAGAATCTAAAGGCATGGCAGAAATGCCCGTTGATAAAAATCTATATAACAGTTACATCGACAGCTTAGGCAATAAAGGGATTTTGAGCATTATTGAGCGTAATGTGCCTTTACATCATGCCCGTGTTGTTTTTATGGATATCGCCCTTTCACCTATCAATACGTTACGCAGCCGCATTGCCCAAGCGTTAGAAGACATTCAATTAAGCGTATTTGATTTATAGATAAGTCTTAAGTCTATTAAACTTTTTGACGCATCATGAATAAAACAAACCTGCTAGGTTTTCAACATCTAGCAGGTCTGTTTTTGTCTGAATCAGGATTTTCAGGATTAACTCAATTCGCAGGATTACAAACCTTAAACCGATTTTATCCTGAAAATCGGGTTAATCCTGTGAATCCTGATTCTGACAGCCTCTTGTCTTTTCCGTAAAATCTCACCGAACTCAGGTCTATTTTAATCTGTTTGCCACTACTTCCAAAAAGCCCGTTGTTGTTGAAATGTCTGCCAATGCGTAAAAAGTGTTTCCAATTGATTCGCTTGCTGATGCGCATACCAACCTTTTAGAAAATAGCGCATGGGTGCTTCTAAACCAACTCCCGCCTGTGTTAATAACTCATCTGCAACATTTAAATCATTTAATATCCCCAAATCATCCTGTAAAAGAGCCAAGGATTTAATAAATTCTCGCGTCGATTTAGAAGGGTACAACGTTGCAAAGAAACGGCTTCCATAAACCATTTTCTTAATTAAAATTCTTAATTTATGACGCTTTTCAGCAGAAAGTTGTAACAGGTTTTTGCCCCGTTTACTAATACGCTTATCATATGAACTTAATATCTGGTCAGAAAAATGACTAGCAGGTTGCGCTAACGTATTTAATACCGTCTCATCTACACAAGTCCGCCAAGATTTTTGTGTTAACCAACTGCTGAAAGATAATAATAAGCGACTATAACGCGGTGTTTGCAAACTTTGACGAACTAATGCATAAGCCCGATTTTTAAAATCACTACTTATCGACTGTAATTCTGCTAAGACCTGCGCATCATGAACAGATGCACTCATTTGCTGAATATTTAAATGGAATACATCCCAATCCCGCGCCATTCCTAAAATACTGCCTAACCACTTTAATTCCGTCTGCAATTCAGCATAACTACTGACAGGAATTAACGGTTTATACAAACTTAAACAAGAGCGCAACCGTCGCAAGGCAACGCGCATTTGATGCACCCCCTCAGGGTCAGTGCCTGCCAACACCATATTTTCATTTGCCTGCAAATGCGCCAAACATTGCCATAAAATTTGAGAGAACGCTTCCTCAACGCTCATCTGTTCTGTCAAGGTGACATCTTGCGCTTTATAAAATTGGGGAGAGCGTGGGGCATAAAGCCCATACCCACGAGCTGCTTTACTCTTATTCTCAATGATTAAAGGCACATAATCTTGAAAACTTAAGGCAAGTAAATAAAGATTTTCTGCAACCCCTGCTTTTAACTCTAATTCAATCTCATGCAAGGGGACACGATTCGTGAGGGTTTTAACCTCTCCTTGATCCAGTGCGACTTCAATATGACTACCATTAAAATCGATTAACCAAATTTGCCGTACAAAATCGGTTGTAAAAATGGGTAGAATATTTCTTAAATTTTTTTTATGTAAAAACCGACTGGGCAATAAATTTTTTGGCATTAGTTTAAAATCAGGCGTATCACTATAAACTTCTGTTTCCCACTCTTCCCGCTGATGTAAACCACTGACGACTGCCCCAGCTGTTTTAACGGTTTGAATCCGTTTATCCCCTAAACGGCGTATGCGCAAGCCAATACCACGTTCTAATAATGCACAATCAGCAGTGTCAAAATAAGTGTTATACAACCGTTGAGGTTCACCCATTTGTTGAACAGCAACTAATAAAGGATGTTGCTTAATTTTTTCTGCATCTTCTGGCGTAAAACGCAGTTTTAACTCAGTTTCGACAGACATGATTTTCCCTAAAAGAAGTTAAAAAAAACGTTATATGATAGAGGCAAATCCCCTAGTGAGGAAAGAAGACAACTGAGAATAAAACAATTCCTCACTAAAAGTGCTGTTGAACAACAATAAAACCTGCTGAAAATAGACAAGTGAGGAATAGACAGATAATGGGATTACTGAATAATACAAATTTTTAATTAATAAAATAAATAGCTTATTTGATTTTAAAAAATTGGCACATTCTATGCCTCTAGGAAAGTAGCCTGAACAGTAAAAACTGAATACTCTACTCAGGCAACACAAAAACTTTAACCGAATTTTAGGAGTAACATCCATGAAAGCCACTCAAAAAGGTTTTACCTTAATCGAGCTCATGATCGTTGTCGCGATTATCGGTATTTTAGCTGCTATCGCAATTCCTGCTTACACCGACTACATCAAGAGAGCCCAAGTCTCTGAAGCCGTCCAATTACTCGGTGGTTTAAAAACCCCTGTTGAAGAATGGTACAGCAACAAAGGCACATTCCCACCAATCAAATCCATCAGCGCAAAAACCATTGGTAAATACGTCAAAAACGTAGACAAAGACACTGGTTTAGCAACCTACTACGCAGAAATGTCCAGCTTTACCAAAATCAATGGTAAAGTCCAATTAGGTTATAACACCACGAAGAAAGTTTGGACTTGCTACGCTGATCCTGCTGCCGACATCTACAAATATGTTCCTACCAACTGCAAATAATCTTGCATAGTTAGGCTCATAAAAACCCACCTTAAGTTTAAGGTGGGTTTTTTATTTTGTGGGGCTGTCTGATTAACCTAATCTATCAATACAGTATCCATTCAATTGATTCACCCGCTTATGACATTAATTCAAACGCCTCATTTACAAACTTATACAATTAGCGGGATATTTTTTTTATGCTTAATTAGCTATGTATTTATGCTATCTCCCTATTTAGGCGGGGGATTTATTTTTGATGATTTCCCAAACCTTGATGGGTTGAAATATATCAATGCCGATAATTTCTGGCGACAACTTATCCAATTTATAACCGAAGGCGGTGCTGGGGAATTAGGTCGCCCGATTTCTTTATTCTCTTTCGCACTACAATATCAATCTTGGTTTAATGTAGAAGTTGAAGCCTTTAAATATGTGAATTTAATGATTCATTTATTAAATGGCAGTTTAATTTTTTGGATACTCATTTTACTGACACCGCTATTCTTAAAATCTAACTCCCTACGTTATTCATTTGCCTTATTAGTTACTGTTATTTGGTTATTCCATCCAATACAAATATCAACGGTTTTATATGTTGTGCAACGTATGGCACAACTTGCTACGCTATTCATGTTATTGGGAATTCTTTTATATTTAAAAGGGCGATTTTTATTAGCGGATAATCGTTTGGGTTTAGGTTTTTTTAGTGTGAGTTGTGGCGTGATATTGGGCGGAATTCTCGCTACGTTTAGTAAAGAAAACGGTGTATTACTCGTTTTTTACTTATTAGTATTAGAATTTACACTATTGCAAAAATTAAGAACGCCAAGATATTGGCAATACTGGAAAATTAGCTTTCTTTATATACCTTGTTTACTATTAATTACTTATTTACTCGCTAGTGTTTTGTTTAGCCAAAAATTTCATGCCAGTTATACCGCTTTAGACCTCACTGTTATTGATCGACTTTTAACACAAAGTCGCATTCTGTTTAATTATTTATCTCAAATATTATTAATAACATCTGAACAGTATGGCTTAATGCACGATGATTATATGTCCTCTCGGAGCTTACTTTCTCCGCCAATAACTCTTTTTACCAGTGTTTCCCTCATTATCCTCTTTCTTTCCGCGATTAGATTAAGAAAAAAGTACCTCATTTTTTCTTTTAGCCTGTTATGGTTTTTAGCTGGACATCTATTAGAATCAAGCGTTGTTCCCCTCGTGCTATATTTTGAGCATCGGAATTACTTACCATTAATGGGCATTAGCGTTGGACTTGTTTATAGTGTTTTTTGGCTTTTTACATATCTTAATAAAAGCAATATACGCTATTTCATTGTTTTTTTTAGTTTGTTATGGTTATCATTTGCCGTTTACTTATGTACTGTACAAGCAAAAATTTGGGCTAATCCGCTCTATCAAGCAAATTTATGGGCAGAAAAACATCCCAATTCATTAGTCGCACAAACGATGCGCGCCTCTGCTTATCTTTCTCTTGGGTTAGAAACTGAAGCCGAGCAAACTTATTACAAAATGGTTGGCAAATTTCCAGAAATAGCCTCACCAACTGTTTTTTTGTATAGCCGACGTTGCTTCTCATCTCAGCGGGTTTTAGCCCCCGTAGAAATTGATTTCTTCATAGACAAAGTGAAGACAGCCAAAATAGATATAGCGACATTAACCGCTTTAAGTGTGATAGTGACTGAACAAGTAAACCAACAATGTACAGCGATTCCTTTAGCGGTCACTGAAAAGATAATAACCGCTATATTAGAAAATCCATCTACCAGTATTCATAAACGTCATGTTTATGTTTTACAGTCTATTTTATATGCCTATAAAGCCCAGTTTGCAGCCGCTTTAAATAGTCTCGACCAAGCGATTGCACTACATGATAATAAACCAGCGCATTATTTTTGGCGGGTGACTTGGCTGATTAATTTAAGAAAAATTACGCAGGCAAAACAAGCACTCGTGGAAATTGAGAAAAATTTTAACTTTTTACAACGCTATATCTATAAAGACAAAATTGCGTTTTGGCGAGCTGAACTTGAGCGCGTTTCTTCAGTAGAGCAATCTCCCTAAAATTTAGCCTTAGCACTTATGCCATGAAATTATTAAATCATTATTCAATCGCAGAATTCATTTTAGGGTTTTTATTTTTCCTTTTACTAATTAGTCATGTATTACTCTTACTCCCTTACCTAGGAGGAATGTTTATTCTGGATGACTTTTCTAATCTCAATGCGTTAAAAGATTTTAGTGAAGATAATTTTTGGCTTAAATTTGGTCAATTCGTAACAGAAGGTGGAGCAGGGGAATTAGGTCGCCCGATTTCTCTTTTATCCTTTGCATTACAATATCATGCGTGGTCAGATATCCAAGCATTTAAATATGTGAATTTAATGATTCATGTATTAAACGGTAGCTTAGTTTTTTGGATATTTGTACTTATTGCACCATTAACAGCACTTTCTCCGCATCAACGCCATATTCTCATTTTCTTAGCAACGGCTATTTGGTTATTCCACCCCATTCAAATATCGACAACTTTATATGTTGTGCAACGCATGGCACAGCTTTCTACCCTATTTATTTTATTGGGGATTGTGCTGTATTTAAAAGGACGTTTTTTATTAGCTGCGGACAAATTAAAAATCGGCTTTTTTACGGTTAGCGGTGCCGTTGTAATTTGCGGTATTTTGGCAGTTTTCAGTAAAGAAAATGGTGTTTTATTAGTCTTTTACTTATTAGTTTTAGAATTTACCTTATTACAATCGTTAAAAACCCCTGTTTATTGGCAATCTTGGAAATTTGTTTTTTTATATTTACCTTGCGCCTTATTAATTGCTTACCTGTTGTATAGCGTTGGATTTAGCCAAAAAACACACGAGAATTACATCACATTAGGTTTTACCGTTACTGAACGATTATTAACACAATCGCGGGTTTTATTTGATTATTTATTACAAATTTTACTTGTAAATCCTGAGCAATTCGGTTTAGCACATGATGACTATGTGCTCTCTCACAGCTTGTTAGAACCATCGATTACCTTATTTACCACAGGGGTAGTTTTAGCTTTCCTAATTGCTGGGTTTTGGTTTAGAAAAACGGTTATTGTTTTTTCATTCAGTGTTCTATGGTTTTTTGCGGGACATTTATTAGAATCTAGCGTTATCCCTTTAATGCTGTATTTTGAACATCGCAATTATTTACCCCTTGTTGGGGTTAGTTTTGGTTTGGTGTATGGCTGTTTATGGTTATATAACTATCTTAAACAAAGCAAAATGCAGGGGATTATCATTTTTTCAGGGGCATTATGGTTAAGTTTTGCGGTCTATCTTTGCTGGGTACAAGCGACAATTTGGGTAAACCCTTTATATCAATCAAACTTATGGGCTGAAAAACATCCAGATTCACGCATTGCTCAGTCTTTAAAAGCTTTTGTGTATATTTCTTTAGGATTTGAGGCAGAAAGCGAACAAGTTTACCGTGAAATGCTGGTGAGATTTCCCAATGCAACAGGCCCCATGTTGTTGTTATATGGCAGACGTTGTTTTTTCCAAGAAAATTTAACCGATGTAGAAATTAATGCCTTATATGATAAGGTAAAAACAGCGCGAGCAGATTCTGCCTCTATTGCGGCGTTAAATACCATTGTTAATGAACGAATGGCGGGGCGATGTCAAGCCATCTCAGTAGAAGCGGTAGAAAAAACCTTGCAATATTTATTAGAAAACCCGCAAACAGGCAGTTATAAGCGTAATTTGTATGTATTACAGTCTCTATTTTATAGTCATCAATCAAAATTTGAGCAAGCATTGCAAGGGATTGAACAAGCCATTGCGTTAAAAGATGACACACCTGATTATCGTTTTTGGCGGTTAGCTTGGCTATTAAGCCTTAATCGTCAAGCAGATACGGTGCAGGCATTTGCTGACATTGAAAAACAGTTTAGCTTTTTACAACGTCTGATTTATAAAGATGAATTAGATTTTTGGCAACGTGAAATTGCTAAAATCGCGCTTTCTAACCCTAAAAATGAGCAAGGGCAGCCCACACAGTGAGAGATGCTGAACCTCTTTTTATAACTAATTTATTACGATGAATTTTATGCACTTGACTTTAAAAACACGTTATTTTTTAGGATTGATTGTTGCGTTATTTCTCTGTGGCTGCTTGTATTGGTCAGGTTTACAAGGCGGTGTGCTGTTTGACGATTATAGTAATTTGAGTGAGTTAAACAGTGTTAAAACGGCTGAAGATTGGAATAAGTTTGTTTGGCAAGGGATTGCGGGGGAATTGGGCAGACCCATTTCTTTATTAAGTTTTGCCTTACAGGTTGACGCATGGCAAGCCAATAATGTTTGGGTTTTTAAGTTAGTCAACTTAGGAATTCATTTATTAATCGGTTGTTTATTATTTATATTGTCGTTGCAACTGACAAAATATTTAAAAGTGACGGAAAATCAAGCGTTATTATTTGCTTTATTAAGTAGTAGCCTGTGGTTAATTCATCCTTTAAATGTTTCTACAACCTTGTATGTTGTGCAACGGATGACGCAGTTATCCACCTTGTTCACTGTATTTGGCATTATGACTTATTTATATGGTCGACAATGGATAACGGTTAAACCTTATCAAGCCTTATTTTTCATGTCGTTGGGTTTAGTGGGTGGCGGGTTATTGGCTGTATTAAGTAAAGAAAACGGGGTGTTAATTCTTTTTTATCTGTTAGCGTTAGAAGTGAGTATTTTGACCGTTGCCCCTAAGCCCCGTATTTGGTGGATATGGGCAAGTCTTTTTCTATTTTTGCCAACTTTATTATTTTTAGGGTATTTAGGAACAAAAATTGATGATTTTTTAACTATTTATACGATTAGAGATTTTAATTTGACTGAACGGTTATTAACGCAAAGTCATGTGCTTGTTGATTATTTATCTAAAATTTTTCTCATTAATACAAATCCTTTCGGGTTATTTCAAGATGATTTTCCTATTAGTCGCGCTTTATTCACGCCGATAACAACTTTATTGTCAGTCGTTTTTTTAGGGGGCTTATTTGTTGGGGCGTTATATTGGCGTAAGCGTTTTACGGTTGTTGCCAGTGGGATTTTATGGTTTTTTAGTGGTCATCTTTTAGAATCAAGCATTATTCCGTTAGTGATTTATTTTGAACATCGTAACTATTTGGCGATGGTTGGCATGTTGTGGATAGTGGCTTATGGCTTTGTCTGGGGTATTCAGCGGATAGAGAAACCGATTATACGGCATGTATTAATAGGGGTAATGGGGTTGTGGGTGGTCATGATGGGGCTTAAAACAGCTTTAGAAGTTGATATTTGGAGTAATCCGATTAAGCAAGCCGTTGTCTGGGCGCAAGAAAGACCGCAATCTTTTTATGCGCAATCACAGGCAGCTTCTGTTTTGGCCAGTTTTGGGCAATTTGCGCAAGCGCAGAAGTATCATGAACAGATGATTGCACAAAGTCCTGAGGATAGTGCACCTTATTTGTTATGGTTAGCTTTTCGCTGTTTTAGTGAACAGGTACAAACACCTGATATGTCTGTTTTATTGGAAAAAACCAAAACAGGTCGTGTGAGTAATGGTTCTTTAGAAGGGGTTAATGCTATTGTTGGTTTGCAGAAGCAACAACAGTGTGCGTTAGTTTCTCGTGAAACAGTGCATACGATTTTAGAAAATTTAATTCAGAATCCAAAGAGTTCTATACATCGCAAAGATATTTATGCAATTTATAGCGATTTATTATTTTTCGAGAAAAACTTGCCATTAGCAATAGAAATTGCTAACAAATCATTGGCTTTAGCGTATGATGCGCAGCTGCATTATAATGTTATTCGTTGGTTATTTGAGATGCGGGATTTTCAGGCTGTTTTAGAACAAATTCAGTCTATGCGCCAACGCTTAACTTTGACAAATCGTCATTTATTTAGCAGTGAATTGGATAATTTAGAAGCCTTAACTCGTGAGGCTTTGCTCGCACAACAACCTGCGAACGCTAACAACTTTTCTGGGAAGGAAAATGACAACAACAAGCCTTAGCATTATTTTACCCTGTTTAAATGAGTCAGGTGCTTTAGAAGGGACTTTGCAAAAATTGACTGCGTTGTATGCTCATGCAGAAATTATTGTGGTAGATGATGGTTCTTCTGATAATTCGGCAGAGATTGCAACACGGATGGGGGCAAAAGTTATTCGCCATCCTTATCGGAAAGGCAATGGTGCGGCGATTAAAACAGGGGCGCGTCAGGCAACAGGGGATATTTTGATATTTATGGATGCTGACGGTCAGCATGACCCCGCAGATATTCAGCGGTTATTGGCTGAGATTGATAAGGGGCATGATATGGTTGTCGGGGCGCGGGGCATGGAGTCGCAGGCAAGTACGGCGCGTTTATTTGCGAATACTTTTTATAATCGTTTAGCCAGTTGGATGGTTGAACAGCCGATTGCTGATTTAACATCGGGTTTTCGGGCGGTGCGGGCGAAGCTGTTTAAGGAATTTTTATCGTTATTGCCGAATACGTTTTCTTATCCGACCACGATTACAATGGCATTTTTCCGTGCAGGTTATAGTGTGAGTTATATTCCGATTGTGGCACATAAACGGATTGGTAAAAGTCATATTCGTTTATTTCGGGATGGGGTACGGTTTTTATTGATTATTTTTAAAATTGGGACGTTATACGCGCCATTAAAATTATTTGGTTCGTTGAGTGTGGCTTTTTTCTTGTTGGCATTGTCTTATTATGGCTACACTTTTTTTACAGATGGTCGTTTTACGAATATGGGCGCGGTGTTGTTTACAACCGCTATCCTTATATTTTTAATTGGTTTAGTCTCTGAGCAAATCACACAATTATTATATACCCGCAAAGAGTGATAAAATAACTTAAGACGCGCTCCGCTTTGGTCTTTAGCACTAGGGCGGGGCGCGTGTGGTTATTGAGTTTCTCATCATTTCTCATTGCAAACGGATAGTTTATCGTTTGTCTTATTGAATATCGTTTTCCAATATCAATCTGTTGTTTTAGTTTTGGAAATTAAAACAGGATTTGAAGTCTGCGCGACTAAAGACTAGGGATATCGGGCATGAAATACATCAAAGTGGGTGCAGCCGCACTGAATCAAACGCCTTTAGATTGGATAGGGAATCAACAAAATATCCTTGCGGCGATTGAGGCAGCACGGGCGCAAAAAGTGAGTATTTTATGTTTACCTGAGTTGTGTATCAGTGGTTATGGTTGTGAAGATGCGTTTTTATCTCCGAATACGTTGATTGAATCTCAGCAGGTGTTGCATCGAATAGTCCCCCATACAAAAGAAATGGTGGTTGCGGTTGGTTTGCCGATTAATTATCAAAATCGTATTTATAATGCGGTTTGTTTATTGGTGAATGGTGAGATTTGTGGTTTTGTCGCAAAACAATTTTTAGCAGGGGATGGGATTCATTATGAACCCCGTTGGTTTAAGCCTTGGACATCTGGTGTTTATGTTGAAATCGAGTTACAGGGCAAACGTTACCCATTAGGCGATATTTATTTTAATTGTGGTGGCGTGCGGATTGGTTTTGAAATTTGTGAAGAGGCTTGGGTTGCTAATCGTCCTGGTATTCGGCTTGCGCAGAAAGGCGTGGATATTATTTTAAATCCCAGTGCGAGTCATTTTGCTTTTGATAAACATGCTGTTAGAGAGCGTTTTGTTTTAGAAGGGTCGCGGGCGTTTAGTGTCAGTTATGTTTATGCCAATTTGTTGGGGAACGAGGCGGGACGGGCAATTTATGACGGCGATTGTTTAATCGCAACAGGGGGGCAGTTATTAGCAACCAGTAAACGCTTTAGTTTTGCTAATTTGCAATTAATTAGTGCATTGGTTGATGTCGATTTAACCCGTATTTCGCAAGCACGAACGGGCGATTGTGTTCCCAATTTGGACACCCGTATTTATGTCCCGTTTAATTATCCTGAATATTTACCAACTCAAGGCGGAACAACACAACAGCCATCATGGGAATCAAGCCCGACTTTGAAAGAGGAAGAATTTACACGGGCGGTTAGTTTAGGCTTATTCGATTATTTACGTAAAAGTCGTTCTCATGGTTTTGTCGTGTCCCTTAGCGGTGGGGCGGATTCTTCTGCTATTGCTTGTTTAGTGCGCTTAATGGTGGCGTTAGGGCTAGAAGAGTTAGGCGTGCGCGGATTTTGTAATAAATTGCCTTATATTAAAACCTTACCGCAAACAACCATTGGCGATATGGTTAAACAATTACTGACTTGTGTTTATCAGGCAACAGAAAATTCAACGCAAATAACCCGCCAAGCGGCTGCAACATTGGCGCAAGCACTTGGTGCAGATTATTTAGAGTTGAATATTAATAAACTGGTTAAAGCCTATATGGAAATTGTCAGTACGGCGACGCGCTATGATTTAACATGGGAAAAAGATGATTTAGCCTTGCAAAATATTCAAGCCCGCACTCGCGCCCCTAGTGTTTGGTTAATTGCCAATATTCGTAATGCCTTATTACTCGCAACCAGTAATCGTTCAGAAGTCGCACTCGGTTATGCCACAATGGACGGGGATACGGCGGGCGGTTTAAGCCCATTGGCAGGGATTGATAAAGATTTCCTCCGCCATTGGTTACGTTGGTTAGAACACGAGGGGGCTATCAGTTTAGGCGCAATTCCCGCGCTTGCATTGGTTAATCAACAAGCCCCAACAGCAGAGTTACGTCCGAATACGCAAGGAAAACAGCAGCAAACGGATGAAGAGGATTTAATGCCGTATAATCTACTGAATGTGATTGAAAAAGCTGCGATACGTGATAGACAAACTCCGCGAGAAATTTTTCAATTATTGCGTACTCGTTTCCCTGATTATCAAGAAACACAACTTTTGACATGGGTAGAACGTTTTTTTACCCTGTGGAGTCGAAATCAATGGAAAAGGGAACGCTACGCGCCGAGCTTTCATTTAGATGATGAAAACTTAGATCCGCGCAGTTGGTGTCGCTTCCCCATTCTCTCAGGGGGATATCAATTAGAACTTGCTGAAATGAAAGCGCGATTACACAAAAAATAATCTACTGCTTTCATTAAGAAATATATCTATACAATGGACAACAAAGCTAATTATGCCCTTGTCGGCTTATTCGTGATTATCCTGAGTATTGTCATGATAGCGTCTGTACTCTGGTTAACGGTCGGTACAGAAGAAAAGGTTTATATCACTTATCAAATTTATATCCATGAATCCGTTTCAGGGTTAAATGTTAAATCTCCCGTAAAATACAAAGGGGTAGAGGTGGGTTATGTTCACCATATCAGCCTAGACCCTAATCGCCCTGATGAAGTCCAAGTCCTGCTTAAAATTGAATGGTCGACCCCTATTCGTCAAGATACAACGGCGACACTTTCAT
Source organism: Beggiatoa alba B18LD (assembly GCF_000245015.1). NCBI lineage: Bacteria > Pseudomonadati > Pseudomonadota > Gammaproteobacteria > Thiotrichales > Thiotrichaceae > Beggiatoa > Beggiatoa alba. The sequence continues at coordinate 1,918,375 of NZ_JH600070.1, forward strand.
CCCAAGGTTTAACAGGACTTGCATACATAGAGTTAACAGGTGGAACAGGAGAGTTTTTATCAAAAGAACCCGATATCGGTGATGAATACCCTGAGTTAAAAACTAAACCCTCTTTGCTCGTCCGTCTCGATACAGCTGTTTCAGAATTAATGGGTAATCTCAATAAAGTGTCGACTGCAACGGATGGGATACTTGCTGATATTAAAAATCTAACGACCTCTGTTGATGATGTTTTTTCTCAACAGAACCGCACGATGATTGCTAAGACACTACAAAATATAGAAACGCTGACTCATACCTTAGCCAATCGTTCCACTTTAATCGATAATACCCTAGTCTCAGCACACAACACCTTAGAAAATAGTGCACAAGTGACTAAAGACTTGCCTAATCTGCTTAATCAATTGGCAAAAACCTTGAGTTCTTTAGAACAAACTGCGCAACAATTCACCAAAACAGCCAATACTATCAATACCGTTGTTGACGCAAGCCGTTCAGACATTGGCAAAACAACTCAAGCTATCGCTAAAGCCGCGCAAGGGGTAGAAATCACGGTCAATCAAAGTAAACGCGGTATTGATAGCTTTACGCAACAAACCCTTCCCGAAGTCAATAACACATTACGAGAATTACGCGAACTGATTGCTAATTTACGCGGGCTTAGTCGTGAATTAGAACGTAATCCAAACATTATTTTCTTTGGAAAATCTAAATCTGCACGAGGACCCGGAGAAAAATGAAGACTTATCATGGGATAATCTACCTATTATTATTCAGCATCAGCGCATGTAATCCCCTGAGAAAAGAAGATATCCCCGTTCAAAACTACTTCTTTGATTTGCCATTACAAACAATCACCCTCACAGAAACAGGCAAAACCCTATTAGTCTCTATGCCACAAGCCACTTCAGGCTATGACCGTGTTGAACAAACTTACATCCGTACTCCTGCAACCTTAGAAACTTATAACCATACTCAATGGGTTGATACACCTGCCCGCATGTTATTGCCACTACTTGTCAATCGATTAGAAGCAACGGGCAAATTCGGTGCGGTTTTATCCGCCTCCACAGCCTCTATGCTCGGTGAATACCGCTTAGATACTGAAATTTTACGTATTCAACAAGAATTTTTAAGCCCAAACAATCAAGTGCGTTTTATGCTACGAGCACAACTGCTTAACATGGAACATCAACAAATTATTGCAACCCGTGTTTTTGAAGCAGTCGCCCCCACCAATACACCTGATGCCGATGGGGGCGCAAAAGCGATGAATCAAGCCATCGCAACCGTTTTACAAGAAATCACCCAATTTGTACTTGCCCACATTCAATAAGCTGTTAAAGGAAATTCGCTGTTATGCACCCCATGTTAAATACTGCTATCAAAGCCGCCCGCCTTGCTGGTGCGCTGATGGTTCGCGCTCGAGAACAAGGCTCAAACTACACTGTAGATCGTAAAGGCAAGGGGGATTTTGTTAGCAACATAGACAAACAAGCCGAAGCCATCATTATCGAAACGCTACAACGCGCATACCCCGAACATACGATTCTTGCTGAAGAAAGTGGATTACAAACTAACCCCAAAAATAGCGATTATGAATGGATTATTGACCCTTTAGATGGGACTAGTAATTTTTTACACGGCTCGCCTCATTTTGCAGTCTCCATTGCCCTACGTTATCAAGGACGTATTGAACAGGGCGTTGTTTATGACCCTTTACGACAAGAAATTTTTACCGCTTCTCGCGGTGCAGGAGCATTTTTAAATGACCGTCGAATTCGTGTTTCATCACTAGCCAATTTAGACGATGCGTTAGTTGGAACAGGATTTCCATTTAAATATCCGCTCTATATCGACAGTTATATGGCAACTTTTCGCGCCTTGTTTCCAATGGTTTCCGATGTTCGCCGTGCAGGTTCTGCCGCGCTAGACCTTGCCTATGTTGCCTGTGGTCGTTTAGATGGATTTTGGGAAATTGGCTTGCAAGAATGGGATATTGCCGCAGGCGTTTTATTAGTAGAAGAGGCGGGGGGATTATTAAGCGATTTTAGTGGCGGGTTTAACTATTTTAAAACAGGTAATATTGTGGCAGGGAGTCCCAAAATTTTTAAAGGGATTTTGCAAACCATACAACCCCATTTACTACCTGAGTTAAAACGTTGATAGTGCTAAACAGGTAAGGTTGATAGGATATAAAGAACCTCCCAGAAAAAGAGAACGCAAAACGCAAAATGCCAGATTGTCCCGAATGTCAAAGTCCTCATGTGATTAAAAAGGGAAAAACGCATTTAGGCAAACAAAACGACAAATGTCGTGGGTGTGGTCGCCAATTTGTAGAAAATGCCAACCCAAAGCGAATCAGCCAAGAGAGCTAGGAACAGGTAGAGAGATTGTTAAAAGAAAAACTCTCCCTTGCAGGCATTTCAGGGACATGGCTACAACGTTATGTGAACCGAAGGAGCGTTGCAATTAGAGTGCGATGAGGTCATTCGTGGGTAAGCGTCGTGAAAGAGAAGTGGTTGGAAAACGAGATAAGAGTGGTGCGTCAGCATGATGGAAATCCCTTCTAGGCGTTTATCGTCAATGTGCAGTGTGTTATACGGATTTTTGGGAGGCGTATAAAGGGGTATTACCCAGTAAACGTCACCGAACGGTTGGGAAGGAGACAGGTTTAACTAATCATATAGAACGATTTAACACATTGAGACAGCGAGTCAGTCGCTTAGTTCGCAAAACGTTATCCTTCTCTAAGAAATTGCAAAATCACGTGGGAGCTATCATTTTTTTCATTGATCATTACAACTCATCCTTACCTGTTTAGCACTACCAAAAACTTTATCTAAAGAACCAATTTGCTATGAGTTTGTACTTTAAAAAAACTTTGTTTAATTAAATAAAGTACGTTAGTATTTTAGCAAATTCTAACACACGCAAACTCTACACATTTCTAACAAATACCGTACTATAATGGGCTTTGAAAGCGATATTCGATAGCTTTGATGACGGTAACAATGGCATGATGTCGCATCAACACTAACTGCAAAATCAGCACTTAGCATGATTTATTGGTTGATTAGGAAATCTTATATACCTTAAGGAGTATGCAATGCGTGAAGAAATGCTTCGTTCAATTTTAAGCGAACTAAACGGCACATCAGCGGATATCGAAGCATCGGCTGTTATCTCTACGGACGGATTAATTATGTCCGCAATGCTTCCTAGTACGATGGACGAAGATCGTGTTGGTGCAATGGCGGCTGCTATGTTGTCATTAGGTGATCGTACCGCCCATGAATTAGGTAGAGGTGAGTTAGAACAAGTACTAATCAAAGGTGATAAAGGATATGTCTTATTAACCCATGCGGGCCCTGATACGGTCGTCTCTGTTGTCGCTAAACCAACGGCTAAATTGGGCTTAATTTTCTTAGATGTCAAACGTGCTGCTGCATCAATTAGCAAAATCATGTAAGGCATGATAAGAAAACATTGATGCTAAAATGGAGTTATGCTGATGGCGAATAAAGCATTTTTTATGCTCAGGCTAAACGACCATATACAATACTTACGGAAAATGGATGCTGCATTAAAAGGTGAAAGTGATTTTGCAGGCATGACCCACCAAGACTGTAAGTTAGGTAAATGGATTTATGGTGAAGCACTTAATGAAATCGCCAGTTTACAAGAAAAAGATAAGGCGAAAACAATTTATGACAGTATGTTAGAACCACACGAAAAATTTCATGCCGCTGGGCATAGAGCATTATCCTGTAAGCAATCAGGTGATGACGCAGGTGCGCAAGCAGCAATGACAGAGATGCACGTACTGTCTAATACCTTGACCACAAAACTATTAGAATTAGACAAGTTAAGTTAGACCAACAGTAATGATTAAAAAATCTGACGAGTGTTGCTAGGTTCTTCTTTGAACCTGCCACCCGTTAGAAGTAGGATATTTCGCACTCCCATCGTCACAATATCAACGATAAAACCATCCGTATTTCAATATTTTCCCCCCATCATACTCCTCAATAAAATAACCTGAGTTCGGCGAGTTTCTTTTAAAAAGACAACAGTTTGTCTGAATCAGGATTCACAGGATTTTCAGGATTAAAAAGCGTGATTCACCTGACTTTTTGGTTTAAGGGTTTTATAGCAAACGTATTATAAAACGACATGAAGGACTGGCAGTCCTCACAGGACTGCCAGTCCTAGATTTAAATCACTTTATGGTACGGTTACTATAAATCTTGTTAATCCTGATTCAGACAATGTTTTAATCTGGTCTGATGAATCTTGATGAAAAACAAGAGAATAATCTCTGCCAGTCCTTCAAACCTTTTCGCGTGTTCTGACAGACCTGCTAGGTTTTAAAAACCTAGCAGGTCTCTGTTTTATTTTATAAATATCGCCGAACTCAGGTTAAAATAGGACTAGCAGCCCTCACAGGACTACTAGTCCTCCGCATCGTTTTATAGTGCGTTTACTATATTGTCTTTTTAAAAGAAGCTCGCGGAACTCAAGGTTAGTCTAAAAAACAGTGGTCGTGTTAAACAGTTAGTTTTACAACGTTGTCACTTGCATTTAAGCGAACTTACTGTTATCACTTGAACCTTATTATAAATAAAAGAAAAAACCCAATAAAACAGACTGGCATGTTTTTAGCTGTTCAGAATATAAGAACTTTTCCACTATTTGACGAGCGTATGGATAACCTACTATGACCGCGTTATTACATGCCTCCCCTTCGCCAACAATGCACCAAACAACTCATAATTCCTTACAAATTGCCACAGTAGGAATGGATAAACAGGCGCGTCATTTACTTGAGCTGGTGTTCAAAGGGCCAGGACGAGGACAATATACTTTAGTTGATGATTTGAATCTTGCAGAAGCAGGCATTTTTGATAAGGACTGTCTAAATGCTGATAACGTTTGGAAAGAATATCGTCAACAAACTCCCCTCTTACCTACTATTATCGTTGCACTACAACAACCTGCAACCTTAGATAAAGCCTGTTGCTTTGTCAAAAAACCCATTGAAGTCGACAAATTATTGACAGCACTTGCACAATTGAAACAATTATCGCTGTCTTTACCTAAGACAACAGCGACAAACTTTGCGCCTATTGTCGCAACACAAAAAGAATATGACGTGCGTTTAGCCAGCACCTTAGCATTAGAACAAGAAGAAGAACAACTGCATATTCTCTGTGGTCACTCAAAAGACATAGACCCCAATGACCCAGAAAGCCAACAACGCGCCTATTACAATCCACAAGATTATCTACAAGGCTTCTTTGAAAAAGCGTTTTTACAAACACAACAACATGAAAGCCCTGCTATGTTACTACAAGGGTTTGCAGAACCGATTCTTATGTTAGCCAATGAATCCATCATTTTATTTGGGCAAAATTTTACAGAAAGTAAATTACGCACCATGACCTTAATGCCATTGAGCAACACAACGCGCTTAAAAATTACGCCCATTGCACAAGAAGAACTAAAAAAACTAATTAGTCACCAACATTTTAACCGCCAAAGTATTGAAAGTTTTCTCTGGAAAATAACTTTATGGACAGCACGCGGACGCTTACCAACGGGAACAGATTTACAAAAAGCCGTGTCTTTAACCCATTGGCCCAATTTCACCCGCTTAGAACTAACGCCCCATGCCATGGAAATTGCCGCATTGTGGACAAGTCGCGCTTACCCACTCCTGACAACGGCTCAATTACTCAATATCCGCCAACGCTACGTATTCGCATTTTACAGTGCAGCAACGACGCTCAAACTCACAACACAAGAAAAATTACAAGAATCTATCCGTGATGAACAAGAACAATCCTATGAAAAAAGAGGGTTATTTCAACGTGTTCTTTCACATTTACGCGGTAAATTCTAACCAGTGGAGACACGTTCATGAGCAACTATAAATTAATCTTCACAGGTCCTTCAGGGGCGGGCAAATCCACCGCAATTGCGGCACTCAGTGACATTCCCGTCGTTACCACCGAAGCAAAAGCCCAAGAACGTAACGAAGGACACCGCTATAAACAAACGATTACCGTCGCACTCGATTACGGCGTTATTCGCCTGCCCAATCAAGACAAAATTCACCTTTATGGAACACCGGGGCAAGAACGCTTTGACTTTATGTGGGACATACTGACAGAAGGCGGATTAGGGCTTATCATACTCATTGATAATGCACGGATAAATCCCTTAGACGACCTAGAATTTTTTGTAAGTAAGTTTAATGAATTTATCCACAACACCAAAGTCGCCATTGGCATTACTCGTATGGATGTAAATGCCTATCCACGCATTACAGACTATCATGAGCGACTAAAAAAATTTAATATAAAGCCCCCATTATTTGATGTAGATGCGCGCTCAAAACGAGATGTTTCTTTACTACTACAATCCCTCATGTTTTCCCTTGACCCCTGTTTACGTGCGCAAGATAACAGCCCTTAACCACTGCGAAAGGATACACCATGGCAAGTAAAGCATTTTTTCTTATGCGCTTGAATGACCACATCCAATACTTAAAAAAAATCGATGCGACTTTAAGCGATAAAGGAGATTTTCAAGGCACTGATTGCCATGACTGCAAATTAGGAAAATGGTTATACGGTGATGGAGATAACGAAGTTTCTCAACTGAACAACCCCATAGCAAAAGAGATATTCTCCAGCCTATTTGAACCCCATGAACGCTTTCACCAAATCAGCAAGCAAGCCCTAGACTTAAAAAAAGTAGGCGATATGGACGGAGTGCATAAATTAGTCACAGAAATGCACGTTTTATCTAACACGATTTCACGCAAACTCTTAGACTTAGATGAGTTAGACCGCTAAAACTGCCATTACTGTTTGCGCACCCACAAGACAAACACATGATAAATCATCCCAATGCTTGCGATGTTCCTGCTCTAATCGTCAACAACTTACATAAACGTTTCGGTACATTAGAAGTGCTCAAAGGCGTGTCACTCACCGCACAAAAAGGCGATGTGATTTCGATGATAGGCTCGTCAGGCTCTGGGAAAAGCACATTTTTACGCTGTATCAACTTATTAGAAATCCCCAACCAAGGGGAAATTATTGTACATGGTGAAACACTCAACTTAAGCCCACAACGCGATGGCTCGCTAAAACCCAGCAATCCGCGACAAGTGGAACGCATTCGCGCCCGCCTTAGCATGGTTTTTCAAAGTTTTAACCTCTGGTCACACCTCACCCTATTAGAAAATATCATAGAAGCCCCTATCCATGTATTACGTATCCCCCGCCAAATAGCGATAGAACAGGCAGAACAACTGTTAGAAAAAGTCGGCTTATACGCCCGTAAACACGAGTACCCGCTCCGCTTATCAGGTGGACAACAACAACGAGCCGCCATTGCCCGCGCCCTTGCAATGAATCCCGACGTGATGTTATTTGATGAACCCACTTCAGCCTTAGACCCTGAATTAGTGGGCGATGTTTTAAAAGTTATGACAGAACTAGCCGCAGAAGGGCGCACGATGGTGATAGTTACCCACGAAATGGGATTTGCGCGAGAAGTTTCTTCACAAGTACTTTTTTTACATCAAGGGATTATTGAAGAACAAGGCACGCCTCAAGCAGTATTTTACGCACCCCGTTCAGAACGCTGTCGCCAATTTATTGCTAGCCGAATTACTTAACCAGTCTGAATTAGAGGTTAGACATTCAAGTATTAACCCGAGTACGGCGAGATAATTGATATAGCAAACGTATTATAAAACGACATGAAGGACTGCCAGTCCTAGATTTAAATCACTTTATGGTACGGTTAACCTGAGTTCGGCAAGTTTCTTTTAAAAAGACAACAGCTTGTCTGAATCAGAATTCACAGAATTTTCAGAATTAGCAGAATTAAAAAGCGTTATTCACCTTAAATTTTTGGTTTTAGGGTTTTAAATTCTGTTAATTCTGAAAATCTTGATTCAGACAATGTTTTAATCTTGTCTGGTGAATTCCGATGAAAAACAAGAGAATAATTTCTGTCAGTCCTTCAACCCTTTTCGCGTGTTCCGACAGACCTGCTAGGTTTTGAAAACCTAGCAAGTCTCTGTTTTATTTTATAAATCTTGCCGAACTCAGGTTAAAACCCTCAAACCAAAAAGTTAAGGTGAATGACGCTTTTTAACCCTGAAAATCCTGTGAATTCTGATTCAGACAAGCCGTTATCTTTTCTTAAAGAAACTCGCCAAACTCAGGTTACTTTGTAGGAAAACTAGTAAATGTTAAGGATGTGCGGGAGTTTGTTCAGGAATAATGGCGGTAAATGTGCTGCCTTTATTTTCTTCACTGTGGACGGTAATTTCACCACCAAGTAAACGGCAAAATTGTTGACTTAATACAAGACCTAAACCCGTACCGCCGTATTGGCTGGCGGTATTATCTGTTGCTTGTGCATATTTATTAAATAGGCGTTTTAGCTGTTCTTCGGTCATGCCTATGCCTGTATCAGTTACAGCAAAACAGGTACTTGGCTGTTCATTCCATTTATCAGGATATACATGTAGGTGAATTGTACCTGCTTTGGTAAATTTGCAGGCGTTACTCAAAAGGTTATAAAGTACCTGCCTTAGTTTTGTATCATCTACATATATCTCTTTAATATCAGGGTGAATTTCAACTGATAAGGTATTTTGATTTTTTGTCACTAAAGGGCTAATGGTAGAAACGACATCTTTGACTAAATGCACGATATCAACTTGCGTTAAACTCGCCGTCATTTTATTTGCTTCTAACTTGGAGAGGTCAAGTACATTATTGATAAGATTTAATAAATATTTGCTGGCAGAAGTAATTTTTTCTAAATCTTCTCCATCTTCTTTTGCGTCTGCTTCTTCTAACAACATTTCGCTATAGCCAATAATGGCATTCAGTGGGGTGCGTAATTCATGGGTCATCCCCGCTAAAAATTCCGCACGGGCTTGGGCTTTTTCTTCTGCCGATTCTTGCGCTAAACGCATTTGTTCTTCACGTGATTTAAAATCCGTAATATCTTCAATAGACCCAACATAACCCACTAATTTGCCATCTTGCACTAACGGATTTGCAATAATTTGTACCCACCGACTATTATCAGCAATTTGTAATGCACATTTATGCATAAATTTTTTTGTGTGCTCGGGGTTTTCTAAAAAGCTTTGCCATGCACTTTTAAAATTTACGCGGCTGTCTGGTAAAAAAACCGCTAACCATTCCTCTGTATCATGCGTTTTAACGTTAAAAATAGATTGCCAACGTTGATTGGTATAAGTAAATTTTCCTGTTAAATCCGCCTGAAAAATACCCGCAGGCGACCACATTGCCAATAAGCGGAAACGTTCTTCACTGGTTTTTAAATCTTGTATCAGTTTATCCCGTTGATACATTAAGATACGAGTTTGTAAGTGTGTGCGAACACGAACGCAGACTTCTTCTTGACGAAAAGGCTTCGTAATGTAATCCACCGCCCCAACACGAAATCCTTCAATCATGTCTTGTGTATCTGTTTTAGCGGTAATAAAAATGACAGGAATATGGGCAGTTGCGGGCTTTTGTTTTAAGTACGTGCAGGTGGTAAAACCATCGATGCCCCCCGGCATCATCACATCTAATAGAATTAAATCGGGTAAGGCTTTTTCAGCAATTTGTAAGGCTTTTTCACCATTATTGGCAAAATATAATTTGTATCCTTCAGGAGTCAATACTTTGCGGAGTACATCAATATTTGCGGGGGTATCATCTACCATCAGCACTCTTGCGCTACTTAAATCTAACTGTTGCTCACTCATATTGAATATTTCCTAAGCGTTCTAGAATGCCATCTATATCATAATTTGCTAATAAATTTTGGAAGGTTTTGGCAAGTTGTTTATGGTTTTCGTTCTCTCCTAGACTCAGTTCTTCAATGACTTGTTCTAAATCGGTTAAATCATTTAGTTCAGCGGCTTCTTGTAAACGATGGTAAATATCTTTAGACAATACCACCTGTGATAAATTCAGTTCTGCTGGATGTTCGGAAGTATTTTGTGTGTTCTCGATAATGTCTTTATATTCAAACTCGACTTGTAAAAAGCGTTTTAAGCAGGTACAAATCGCTTGAAAACGGAAGGGTTTAGATATGAAATCATGAAACCCCGCATCTAATAATGGTTGTGTTTGATGGCGGAGTGTAGATGCAGAAATTGCAATACAAACAGGCATTTTATCTGCGTAACGTTCATGAAGATGTTGAATTGCAACCATGCCATCCATGACAGGCATTCGAATATCCATTAAAACAATATCGGGCATTTTAGCCGCAACTTTATCGAGTGCGTCTTGTCCATTGACTGCTTCATGCACTTCTACCCCTATTTCTGTTAAGAAATAGCTGAGAATATTTCTATTTTCCTTAATATCATCAACGACTAATGCAATAACATGATAACCTTCCGCTAAATGACTGATGCGTTGTTCTTCCACTTCTTTTAAGACATCACCAACCCCTTGCGGTAAGGGTAAATACACGGAAAACGTAGAACCTTTACCTAATTCAGAAACAACACTTACTTTTCCATTCATCAAGTCAACTTGACGTTTGGTAATGGCTAACCCTAAGCCTGTTCCGCCTTTTTCTAGCCCTGCGGTATCTTGCTGGAAGGGTTCGAAAATATTTTCTATCGAACTACTATCAATCCCTGCTCCTGTATCAATCACGTCGAAACAATAAAAATCTTCTTCTAAATGATTAATTTGTAGGACAACTTCCCCTTGATCTGTAAATTTAACGGCGTTTCCTAGCAGGTTAATCAATACTTGACGCAATTTGCCCTGATCTGCGTGTACCATCACATCTTGGCTGATGGTTGTTTCTACTCGCCAACCTAAGCGTTTTTGTTCACAACGCATTTTAAACATGACGGCAATATCATTAACAAATTCATTTAGATAAAAGTTTTCTTCGCGCAGTTCCATTGCACCTGCTTCAATCTTAGAAATATCTAAAATGTCATTAATCAGACCTAATAAATGATTACCACTGTTTAAAATCGTTTGTAAAAACTGTCGTTGCTCATCTGTTAATTTTGTATCTCTTTGTAAAATTTGAGTATAGCCTAACATTGCATTCATGGGGGTACGGATTTCATGCGACATATTGGCTAAAAAAATACTTTTTGCTCTGTTAGCAGCAAGGGCTTGGTCACGGGCTTCAGCAAGTTCTGTTGTGCGCTCGATAACCATATCCTCCAAATGTTCCCGATATTTGGCAAGTTCTGTGTTACGACCTTGAATTTGTTGTAACATCCGATTAAAGCCATCGACTAATTCGCCAAGTTCGTCATGACTAATTTTTTCTCCTCGCAACGTATAGTCATTTTTTTCCGAGACGTTTTGCATGGTGTGGAGCAAATTATCGATAGGTTTAGTCACAACCCGTTGTAAGCGCGAGGCAAGGAGAAAAGCAAATAAAAGCGAAACCATTAATACTAAAATGGTAATCATGGCAATCCAACTAATGCGTTCATTCAGTTCTAATAAATCAGAACGTAAATAAGTTGTACCGATTTTTTCGCCTTCATAAAAAATTTCTTTATAAACTTCTACATAGTCATCTTTAAAAAAATAAATTTCTGACGTATTAATGTCTTTTGCTAAACGGTGTAAAACGGATAAATCTGGCGTAATTTGTGTTGAATTATTGTCGCGGGCATAACTGGAAAAACTAATGTGATCATCTTTAAAAATACTAGCAGAAACAATATGTTTATTAACTTTTAGCGATTCGAGCGTTTCTTGTGTGACTTTATTATCTTTAAACAATAATCCGCCCGCACTGTTGAGACCGACTAGGTCTGCTAGGGTATACAAATCTTGTACCATGCTACGACGGAACGTTAGCATTTCATTAACGATAAAAGCAGTCGATGCGAGCAAAAGAACGAAACCACTGGTTAGCAAAATGATAAAACGTAATTTACTTTTAATAGAAATATCATGTAGCAATAACATTTTTTTACTCATATTTAAAAGAATATTTGATTATTACTAATCAAGTGATTAATAAAACGATTTTGTAAAATACTATCAATCTTTATTAAACAAATGTATCTTATTACATTTATTTAACAAAATTAATTAACTAAGTTACTTTATCTTAAAATAAGTTGGCTTGATTTTATCTATCTTTAAAACGTATTTTTACCATGATAATTCTGTATTATCTTGTAATAAGCTTAATGAGTTATCAGGATATTTGATAGCGTTAAGAAACTTCTGAAAATACTAAATATAGAATACAAATAACAAAATTTAAATGTTTCAGCCCATCTGTTTATCACAAGTCGTGAATGATTGGACATTCACTAACAATTAAGAAGAACCGTTATAACGCTTTAGTCAGTATCCAAATAAGAGACAGTTAGCCATACAGTTAGATTGTAACCGTACAGCCAACTAATGATAAGTGTTTTTACCTAGTAAATGCTGAAAGGAAAGTACTTTGTATTCAATTTATTATAAGTACCATCTTTTAAGACATCAGCAAGTGCTTGATTAAATTTATCGATTAATGCGGTATCTTCTTTACGGAATGCAATCCCAATTTTGTCCTCAGAGACAATAAACTCGTCAGTAAAACGAAATGGTTTTGCTGCTTCTGTTTTTAACCATGTGTACGCCAGCAATTTATCCGTTAAGACAGCATCAACCTCGTGTTTAATTAAACTGTCCCAAACAGCTTGTTGCTCTTCAAATACTTTGACCTGTAACACGCCAAAATTAACCGCAGGTTCTAAATAATGGGCACTGACGGTTTCTTTTTGAACCGCAATTGTTTTTCCTTTTAATTCATTATTTTTGTGAATATTACTGTCTATAGGAACAACAAATGCGAGGGTGTTCGATTGATAGGGGTTACTAAAGGCAAGAAAAAGTTTACGGTCAGGTGTAATCGACATGCTATTTACAATTGCATCATATTGTTTTGTTTGTAACCCTGTCACAATTTTATCCCAAGATTGGGCAGTCACCGTACACTCAAGATGAGCACGTTCACAGAGTGTTTTTACTAAGTCGATGTCAAATCCTTCTACTTCCCCTTTTTCATTCAACATATTAAACGGTGGATAGCTTGCCTCGGTCACGATAATAACCCGTTTTGGTAGTTGTGTTGTTGTAGGCGTTACGGTCATCTGAGTCGACAAATGATATTGATAAAATCCCATCCCTGCGATAATTATCAATAAAACCGCAATAATAAGGTGTGTTGGTTTCATAATCTGAACCTTAGCGTAAGTGAGTAGAAAAAACTAATGCCTAAAAGCAGAAATTGGTAAAATTGCCTAAAAAATGGAGAGAGATGATTGACTCCTGAGTTATTTCACCATTGATATTATATTAATTTATTTATAAAAAGTTTTAAGTCAGCTCTTATACTTAAATCGTTTTATACCATTACGATAGGTTGTGCATGTCCATGCTAAAAAGTGTATTAGCAAATGCTTTAAATATCCGCGCTGGTGAAGGGTTTCCCCTACTTTTACTCTTGATACATTCTTTTTTTAAGGGCGTTTCAACCGTTTTTTTTGAAACAACAGCAAATACACTTTTTTTAAGAGAGTTTGACTCACACTATTTGCCATATGTCTATATGGCAACAGCCAGTTTATCGATAGCCTTTGGTGTAATGTATTCTAAATTAGAGGCTAAATTATCTCCTGATAAATTATTAAGTTATACCTTATGGCTACTCTGGATAGTCTTACTCCTCTTTTATGTTTCTCTCTTGCTTTTTGGAGAAATAGCCGCAATTGCTCCCTTTTTTGCTATCGCAATGATGATTTGGAAAGGTGTGCATTGGATATTATTAACGTTAGAGTTTTGGGCATTGGCAGGCTTAATTTTTAATGTCCGTCAAGGCAAACGCTTATTTGGTTTAACCTCTACAGGTGACATTGTTGCAATTATCTTAGGCGGGGCTTCAGTCACGTTTTTAGTCAATTGGATAGGAACGACACAATTACTTTTAATTTCGCTGATTGGTTTAACAGGTGCATTGGGGATTTTGCGTTATATCGCCCATAGTTGCCCTGATAGTTTTTTAATAACAACGGAAAAAAATGATAATGGTGAAGAAGTTGCCCGAAAACCCTTAGGTCTTCTCATTAAAGAACCTTATGTCATCTTATTCTTTTGTATTTCTGCCATATCCTCTATGGGCTACTACTTTGTCGATTTTATCTTTTATGACACAGTGGGCGCACACTACACCCGCGAGGAAGACCTAGCGAGCTTTTTCGGTTTATTTTTCGCATTATTAGGCTTTATAAACTTTCTCAGTAGTGCCTTACTATCAGGGCGATTACTCACGCTCTACGGTCTAACGGTAGGATTACTATCTCTCCCTGTCATGGTTTTTATAACAACGAGCTTATCTGTCACCATTGGTGTACTAAATGGCACGGTTGGCGCGTTTTTATGGCTTGTCACCCTCACAAAGCTATTAGATGAAGTCCTCCGCACTGCATTTGAATCCCCGACATTTCGCATTCTTTATCAACCCTTTCCTGTTGCAGAACGGTTACGGCTTCAAGGGGTACGTGAATCTATTGTTGAGCCAGCGGCGATTGGTCTAACGGGGATATTCCTACTACTTTTTACCACAATCACAACGCTTTCCGCTTTGCATTTAGCAATGCTCTTTTTAATTTTACTGGTTGCATGGATCACCATTGCATTTTTTCTCCGCCAAAACTACACCCGCGTTTTAATGAACGCACTCAGTAACCGCCGTTTAAATGGTTTATCACTCTCCTTAGAAGATGGCTCTAGCGTTGCCGTTCTCCAAAAAGGTTTAGAAAGTCCACTTGCTGGCGAAGTTATTTACTGCTTAAACACCTTAGAGGAAATGGAACATAATAATATTAATAACTTTTTTATCAAGCTACTAGACCATCCACAGCCCGAAGTACGCATTCATGCCCTGCGGAAAATTGAACAATACAATGTGACCGAAGCTGTAAAAACCGTTAATCAACACTTATTAATTGAAAAAAATACAGCCGCGTTAGGTACAGCTATTCGTACATTTTGCGCAATCAGTGACGCGGAAGCCTTTGAACATGTAGCGACTTATACCAACGTCAACAACCCTAATATTAAAAAGGGGGCGATTGTTGGCTTACTAAAAAATGGGGGAATTGATGGCGTATTAGCTGCAGGCGAGACACTAAATGGCTTACTGGTTTCTTTACAAGCACAAGACCGCTGTTTAGCAGCAGATATTTTAGGAGAAGTCGGTATTACTAGTTTTTATCGACCACTTATCAAACTGTTACATGATAATAATGTCTGTGTCCGCCGTTCAGCACTCGCAGCTTGTGGCAAGCTAAGAAATCCAAAATTATTGCCCTTGATTATAGATAACCTCAGTCATGCGGATACCCGCGAAGCAGCAACAGTGGCACTCGTCGCATTTAGCGAAGTCGCACTGCCAACTTTAGAACAAGAACTCGCCCGACAAGAAAATAACTACACTGTGCAAATTAGAATCCTAAAAGTGTGCGCTCGTATTGGTGGTATAGAAACAACTCAATTCCTTAAAAAACTACTGCTATCTCCGCCCCGTCGAGAAGTCTATTGCCAACTGCTTAAATCGCTTGTTGCCTCTGGTTATCAAGTCAGTGGTGCAGAAGAAGAACAACGGATTGAATTTTTTATCGAGCGTGAAGTGCGACATATCACCTTATGGTTAGCCAGTATTCAAGACATGGGCATAGATAAAACAACCGCGTTATTAGTACAAAGTTTGTATCATGAAATACAAAAAAGTCAGGAATTAATTTTCTTTTTACTGGCTTATTTATACCCAGCAAAATCGATTTTCCAAGCGCAACGGGAATTAAGTGATGAATCAACGGAAAAACGTGCTTATGCGTTAGAAGCACTAGATAATATTATCAGCCATGATATTAAAAACTTAATATTTCCCTTATTAGACAATTTAACGCCAACGCAACGCCTTGCCCGCTTAAATAATCTCTTTCCACAAACGCATAAAAGCCGTGAATTACGTTTGCGTGAATTACTAGAAAGCACACCGATTGCCGTCAGTACATGGACAAAAGCCTGCGCCCTTTTTTCAGTGGGGAATTTATCCAGCACTAATTTACAACCGATTGTTAGTAAAGTACTTGAGAATGCAAGCGATGCATTATTAAGAGAAACAGCGATTTGGACACTCGCCAATCTTAAGCCAACAGATTTACAGGAGCGATTAAGACCTTATATTAAAGACAGTTCACCTCACATCGTTGCTTTAGTGAATGACTTATTAAATCCTGATAGAAATCTGGCTCAATATTTACCTGCGTAACTTGCTGATTTATTGTTTTTAATTAGGATTAACCAGAGAAGATTAAAACATTGTCTGAATCAGGATTAAAAGATTGTCTGAATCAAAATTTTCAGAATTAAAAAGACAAGAAAATTAAAAGAATAAAAAATTATGTTTTTAATTGTTTTTAATTCTGCTAATTCTGAAAATTCTGTGAATTCTGATTCAGACAAAAAAAGACCTGCTAGGTTTTGAAAACCTAGCAGGTCTCTGTTTTGTTTTATAAAACTCGCCGAACTCAGGCTATATAGTTTGCCTGACTTAGGATTGACAGGATTTAAAAGATTTATTCGCGTTAGTTTTCCGTTTTAGGGGTTTAAATCCTGAAAATCCTGATTCAGACAAAAAAAGACCTGATTTTATAAATATCGCTAACCGTTGCTTAACTCACTAAGGTTACTAATATTTTATCGATGCGTTTGCCATCCATATCAACGATTTCAAAGCGTAAGCCATTCCATTCAAAGTAATCCGCGACATGGGGAATATCGCCTAAATGGGTGAGTACAAAGCCTGCTAACGTCCGATAGTAATTTTTTTCTTCATCAGGTAACTTTTGCAGTTGTAACACGTCTTTTACTTCATCAATCGGCATCATGCCATCAAGTAACCAAGAACCATCAGCACGCTGTACTGCTTTGCTAGGGTCTTCTTCTTGCAACTCTATATTGCCGACAACGGATGCAAAAATATCGTTTAATGTGACCATGCCCTCAATATTGCCGTATTCATCCACCACGAAAGCGACGGGTTTGCCTGATTGTTTAAATAAATCTAAGGCTTTTAATGCCGACATGTTTTCTGAAAAGAATAAAGGTTCGATTAATCCTGATTGTAAATCAATCTGTTGTGTTGTTAAGAGAGAGCTTAATAAATCTTTTACATGAATCACACCTAAGATATTGTCGATATTATTTTGACAAACAGGGAATTGTGAATGTCTCTTTTCCAGAATTTTTTCCCGATTGGTGCTTAGGTCATCTTCAATATTTAAACTCACGAGGCTAACACGGGGGGTCATGACTTCGGTAATGCGTCTGTCTGCAAAGCGAAAAATACGGTCAACCATGACTTGTTCCGCTTCATGAAACATCCCTGCTTGTGTGCCCTGTTCGATTAAATCCTTAATTTCTTCTTCTGTTACAGGGGTTTCTTCTTGGTGATACATTCCCAGAAATTTCAATACTTTTTCGGTTGAAAGACTGAGTAGAAACACTAACGGCGTTGCAATAATTGATAACCAACTCATGGGAATTGCAACAATTTTGGCAATGCGTTCAGGGTTGTTTAAGGCAATCCGTTTAGGAACAAGTTCACCCACAATCAGCGATAAGTAGGTGATAATTAAGACAACAATACCTAATCCGATAAAATCGCTGTAAGGTGCTAAGAAATCAATGTTCTTGATGTAGTTGGAGAGTTTTTCAGAAATTGTCGCGCCGCCAAATGCGCCCGCTAAAATCCCAATCAGTGTAATTCCAATTTGTACCGTAGATAAAAAACGGTTAGGTTCGTTGGCTAATTGTAACGCTACAATAGCTTTTTTATCGCCTTCATTAATTAGGCGTTGTAACCGTGATTTACGTGAGGAAACAATCGCCATTTCTGACATGGCAAAGATGCCATTTAAAACAACTAAGACAAGAATAAAGAAAATTTCATAACTGATGCTGGACATCTTAAATCATTTTACCTTTGCCTATCATAGGGATAGGTGATAGTGAAATTGTCGCGCTCAATGGATGGTTGCAGGTACGAGCGCAATAAATGGTTTTACGACCTGCAACCTGTTAATGCGGTTGACTGAGCCTTATTTGCTCTCGTTTAATGATTTTTCAAGCGTAACGAGTGTTCTAGGGTCAGCATGTCATGATGAATATGTGATTCGACAAGGTCTAACTGATGTTGAATTCGTCTTAATCCTTCATCACTGAGCTTGCCTTCATTGCGTAGGCTAATCACTTTCTGGCGTGTTGCTTTTAAGGCTTCGCTTTGTAGCAGGGCAACGGCAGCATCTAAAGCCGCTTGCTTTTCATCCGTGCGATTTTCTAAACGGGCAATATAACGGTTCACACGGTCTTCATACCAGTAACGAATATAGGCTAATTTTTCATAAGGAACATGGGCTAATCCTTCATTAACTAGATTGTCAATGCGTTCAATCCCTGCTTGTAAGCCTTTAATTCGTGCTTGTATTTCTTCCTTAGTGGATTCCCCATCATCGGTAACACCGAGCCAGCGAATAACAGCAGGCAGGGTTAAACCTTGTAAAACAAGGGTGGAGAATATGACGCAGAAGGTTAGAAAAATAATTAAATCCCGTGCAGGGAATGCTTGCCCATCTGCCAGATAGAGCGGAATTGCTAAGGCTGCTCCCAGTGAAACAATACCACGCATTCCTGACCAGCCAACCATTAATACCGCTTGCCATGGTGGCTGTTCTGCATGGTTTTTTCGCAAACGGGGGATGAGATAGCCCAAGAGTTGTGGAAAGTAAGCGGAGGGAAATACCCACAGTAAGCGAATAACGATAACGGCAATGCTGACAAGGCTTGCTTGCCACATTAATGTCATTAAAGGTTTTTCACTGAGGATATTTTCTAAAATAAATGGTAGTTGTAAACCAATAATAATAAATACAAATCCATTTAACACAAAGACAACCACTTGCCAGACGGCTGCTAATTCTAAACGGGTTGTCGGTTCTAAGGTTTCAGGGTTATGTCTGCCGATGTACATCCCTGTTGCAACCGTTGCTAATACGCCCGATAGGTGTAACTCTTCCGCAAAAAGATAGACCATAAAGGGGGTGAGTAACGATAAGGTGATTTGTACAGGCGGGTCGTTTAAGCGTTTTTGAATATACGCGAGTATCCAACCGAACGCTAACCCCAATAAAACACCCCCAGCGGCAACAGTGATAAATTGTAAGCTCGCAGCCCAAAAGGAGAAGCTCCCCGTAACAACTGCCGCAACAGCAAAGCGGTAGGCAATCAAACCACTGGCATCATTGATTAAGCTCTCACCTTCTAAAATTGCCACTAAACGCGGGTGTACGTTTAAACGTTGGGTGATACTGGTCGCTGCAACGGCATCAGGGGGGGAAACAATCGCCCCAAGCACTAATGCGGCTGTCCACGTTAATTCGGGAATCACCCAATGGGCAACGAGGGCAACGCCAAATGTTGTGGCAAATACTAAACCAATGGCTAAGGAGCTGATATGGCTCATATCCGCTTTAAAATCACGCCATGATGTAAATAATGCGGCTGAATAGAGTAAAGGCGGTAAAAAGCAGAGAAAAATCAGTTGTGGGTCAAGTTCTAATTTTGGTAACTCTGGTATAAAACCCAGTATTAATCCACCAATAACCAATAAGATAGGGTAGGGTATAGAGAGGTGTTTACCAAAAATTGCCAATAAAATGACAATTGCTAATAAGAGTAAAATAACAACTTCAATGATGAACATACATAAATGGGAATAATAACGTAGAAGGATGAATAGAAAGGGTTAAATGCGCAACTATCGCACAAGGTGAAAATCGTCTTATTATATCTGAATACGGTTTGTTTTTACGGTAGGCTACATTCCGTAGGCATTACTTTTGGTTTACTGGGTTTAGATTTATCATATTTTTGTTCTGCTTTCCGAGTCGCTTCCGCGCTAAACCACCAGTCAAGCTCTTTTCCACAACCATCATTTGCAGGCAAAGGGCTAGCGACATAACACTGAGGGCTATCTGTCGGACAGCGTAAGCGCACATGAAAATGACCATCATGTCCCCACCACGGGCGGATTTTAGTTTGCCATGCTACATTGGGATAGCGTTCACAAAAATGCTTTTTTATCAGTGGATTGACAAAGATACGCTCGACTTGTGGGTGCATTGCAGCCAGTTCGACCATGAATTCATGAACAGGTTGCCAGCGGTGTTTATCTAATGTTGTTTGTGCGGTATTTAAAAGGGAAATTGGGGCGAATTTCTCCCGTTCTGCCACGCTCCATAAGCGAGGTTTTTGCGGTTGTAAAAAAAGAATATCGACATCTAAACCAATTTGATGGCTACCATGTCCCGACATTGCGCCACCGCCTTCTTGTCCAATATCTCCAATTAATAAATGCCGTTGGGTTTGTCTAAAAAACTGTTTTGCCGTACTTTGTAGGAAATAAATTAGGCTAGGATGGGCATAATAGCGTTGTCGGCTTAAGCGTATCAGTTGATAGCCTTCCCCTTCTGGGGGTAATCTGCCTGCGTTTTTAATACATCCCGCAGCATGAGTGCCGAAAATTTGCGGTTGTCTGTCTTCTTCTACTGCATAGCTCAACGTGTAAGTCAAGCTTAACCAGATAAAACAATAAATTTGTAAAAGTCGTCGTTGCATTAACAATACCTCCATAAATGACAACAGTAATCTGTTGATTATTAAAATGACAATTTTATTTGCCACCATTGTTCCTTGAAATATGATGCAAGAAAAAATTATTTATCCTCAACTCCCCACACCGAGTAAGCAATGGCAATTGATGCGTCCCATTCGTTGGGTAGCAACATTATTGCGGGACTTATTCGCATTAATAGGTGTTTTAGTTGTTGGTGCGGGTTTGTTTTTTTATACCCAAGGACAACAGGCAACTGAAAAATTCGACACACAATTTATGACGTTCTTTGGGCAATTTATCGAGCGTCTCTTAGTGTCTGATATGTTAGATGCCATGATGGTAAAAACGCCAATAGAGCAAGGCGTAAAAATTCAGGATGTGATTAAATCGATTCAAACGGCTGCCCCACAAAATCGGATGAATTTAGTTGCTCGACATGCATTATCAAAGAGTTTTAGTGAACTTTCTGGTAAAGAAGCGCGTTTTTTAGAAATTTTTGAATTGGCGGATTTGCAAAACAGTTTAGCACTAGTCAGTCGTGCACCAGATTACGCGATGTTGATGCCATACCGCATTATGTTGTACGAAGATGCAAATAATCAGTTATGGCTTGCAACGTTTAATTTAAATTTGTTTGCACACAGCACAGCAAGATTGGATGAAACCATGCAATTGCAACTGCAGAATAGTCAAGAAAGTTTATTAAAAATAATCAATGCAGGTGCAAGTGGTGTTTTACCTTAAGCGTTTATTCATCCTGATTCGTTACAGCCCTATTTTTAGAGGGGAAACTTTTCACTATTTCACTCATGCACACAATTTCACGTTTTCATTGGGGACTTTTAGGCATTTATCTGCTGGGTTTGTTATGGCTTACGTATATTCCTAATAGTACCAACCCAACACTTTACCACAACTTAAGTCATTATATTACCTATTTTTTATTTACTCTTTTATGTGGATTAATAGGTATTTTCGCCCCACAGTCGCGTTATTCTCTGTTAGGAATTATGACGGGAGGATTAACGGGGCTTATTCTATTTTTTCATACCTTAGGCTTGTCTTATTTAGACCCTCGTCAAATTGGTTGGATATTGCAACCTAATCAAGATTGGCAATTTAATTTTCTTGCGTGGCAATTTTTTCGCGCTGAAGCATGGCAATTTCCACTCGGTAAAATTGCGACTTATTTCTATCCTGTGGGTTCATCGATTGGCTACGCGGATACAGTGCCATTAATGGCATTATTTTTTAAATTATTTAACCCATGGCTACCGTATGAGTTTCAATATTTAGGCTTGTGGTTATGCTTATGTTTTATGTTACAAGGTATTTTTGGCGCATTATTACTGCGTCGTATTACAGATAGCTTAGTGTTACAAACCTTAGGCGCGAGTTTATTTGTGCTCAGTCCGATTTTATTAACCCGAATTGGACATATTACTTTATGTTCCCAATGGTTACTGCTAGCTGGATTATATTTATATAGTTTTCCCGCACAACATTACTCTGCCCGTGCTTGGTTTTGGCGTTGGGGATTGCTTGCCCTACTCAGTGCAATGATTCACCCTTATCTAACAGCGATGGTTTGCGGATTAGTGGTCGCTTTTTATGGGCGCATTATGGGCATAGAGCGACAACAGTCATTAAAGCAAGGTATTTTTTATTTTTGCTTAATCATTGCTTTAGTTTTTGTTGCATGGTGGCAAATTGGATTATTTTTAATTCCAAGTACACAAAGCGTTGCGACTCAAACCAGTTTGGGCTACTACTCCATGAATTTGCTAGCCCCTTTAGATTCCATGGGATTTGCCTTGAGCTTCCCTACAATTCCTAAAGCCACAGGGGGACAATATGAAGGGATTAATTATTTTGGACTGGGCGGTATTTTCCTGAGTGTTTGGGCAATTTACGCGCTTTTTCGTTATCCACCCCAAAAGAAAACGGTCTTATTTTACCTACCACTCTTATTACTCTGCGTCGGTTTTACCCTGCTTGCATTAAGCAATAAAGGGACATTTGCGGATAAAGTGTTATGGGATTGGAACAGTCAATATTTTTCGCTGTTAAATGTTTTTCAATCGTCGGGGCGTTTCTTTTGGACGGTCAACTATTTTATTCTTTTTAGTGCTTTAGTCTTATATATCCATAGATTTCAGGAAAAATCGGCAATCTTTGGTTTGCTCCTCATACTTATATTACAAGCGATTGATTTATCTCCTTTACATTACGCCAATATAGCCCATCAACAAGATAGTAAAGCGTTTGTATGGGACAATCCATTAAAAAATCCATTATGGGAAAAAGCAGCTCCGCATTATCATCATCTCGTGATGATGGGGTCGCCGAATATTTGCGGGATGTCGGTTGGAGAAGCTACCCCTTATGCGTATTTAGCGGCTAAGTATGGACTAACGTTTAATAGCGGACGGGCGGCACGAGTGAATATTGTGCAGGTGCAAACAATTTGCGAACAGACCTTGCAACAGATTCAGCAAGGACAAATTGCCGACGATAGTATTTACGTTCTGCATCCAAACTATGCACAACAGTTGGAAAGTCAAGCAAAAATCCCGTTATTGTGCGGTGATATAGACGGGGCGCGGGCGTGTGTTACACAAAAAAGTGCAACGTTATGGCAATAATACAAAGTGCGATATATGACTGTTTTTAATAAAAAAATTCAAACATAACCTGAGTTTGGCGAGTTTAAAAAAAAAGACAACAGCTTGTCTGAATCAGAATTCACAGAATTTTCAGAATTAGCAGAATTAAGAAGCGTTATTCACCTTAAATGTTTGGTTTTAGGGTTTTAAATTCCGTTAATTCTTGAAAATCCTGATTCAGACAATGTTTTAATCTAGTCTGGTGAATTCCGATGAAAAACAAGAGAGTAATCTCCGCCAGTCCTTCAACCCTTTTCGCGTGTTCCGACAGACCTGCTAGGTTTTGAAAACCTAGCAGGTCTCTGTTTTATTTTATAAAACTCGCCGAACTCAGGTTAGCACTACTAAAAAAGAAAGGCAGGTATTTAACCTGCCTTTCTTTGTTATAAACTGCATCAAATTACACAAAATTAAGAGAGTTTTTCAAAACTCGCTAATTTATTCACAATACTCAATAATAACCGCCGTTTATCATTTAACACAACACGGCTTGCCATCACATCAGTTTCAAAAATATTCCCTGTGCGATGCTGTTCACTGCGTTGTTTATGCATGATGGCTTGTTCATTCGTCATCAATAAACTGTAATACTCACGCACTGCTTCACTATGCGTATTGGAAGGTAAAACCAAAGTAAATGGTTGCCCTAATAATTCTTCTTGGCGATAACCATATAATTCTGCATAAGTACGATTAACACGTAAAAAGCGACCACGATCATCTGTTAAGCATAGCCCGACCTTACTAGCATCGAAAACAGCGGCTAACATCACTTCATCATCATATGAAGTATCCAATGCTTGAGGCTCTAAAGGCACTTCATATCCTAAATACCATGCAGACCATTTAGGCAGTGAGAAATAACGCGCTAAGTTATACCAAACCACGGTTTTTAATTGCCCATCTTTTGCCGTCAGTAAACTTTCCCACTGGAATGGAGATTTGTTGCTGGGGTTTAAAAGAATATCATCTAGTTGGTCGATACTTGGATATAACTGCTTCAAGGCAGCGGGGTCGCCTAACATTTCCTCGCTGCTATAGCCTGTAATCACTTCGCTTTCAGTATTCCAGACTAATAAAACGCCCGCTTTATCAAATGCCATGAGCATAAATGGCAAGTTATGTAGGGCTTCATACACGCTATCATCAGGAACTTTATTAATTGGCAATGTGGTCGTTAAATTATCTTGCAACGGCGTTGCATAAATAATCACCCCACTGACACGCCCTAAGCTGTCATGATATGGCAATTTGTCAATTTTTAAGCGGATTGCTTCACCTGTTTTAGTCGGATAAGTCTGTAAAATACCTAATTGCGCTAACCCGTTACGTAAAACATCTTTACCATCGGTTAACTGCATGACTAACGGATTGTCTAAACCAAAGGTTGTATCTGCCAGTAAGTTTTGGCGAATTAACTGATTTTCTTTATCTCGATACCAGATAAATGCGGGAATTGTGTTTAAAATCACATGATTTTCTTCTGCTTGTTTATATAAGGTATCTCGTGTGCGTTGTTGCTCACTGATATCGTGTAATAAACCAAAGCTAAACAGAATATTACCCGCTGTATCGCGTACTGCATCCACCCGTTCCCAAACGGGGAAAATTAGCCCGTCTTGCGTATGAACTTCTAATTCACCCTCCCAACTTCCCCCTTCTTCTAATGCAGGATGTACATCTCTTTCCCAAATCATCAGTGAGGAATCAGAATAATAGGTGCGGTAATTCATTTGCCGTGAATCTTTTGTTGTGTAACCGACTAAGCGTTCATGAGCAGGATTGACATAAACGACTTGTCCTTCAGGATTACTGACAAAAATTGCTTCGGCAGATGATTCAATAATGGATTTAAATAAGCGTAAATGTCCTTGTGCTTTTTTCCGCTCTGTGACATCGATACCAACCCCAAAAATATAATCGAGCGCGCCATTTGCTTTAACAATCGCACGGCTATGCCATTCTACTAATAAAGGCACGCCTGTTTTACTCAATACGTGACTTTCTAATAAAGACGGTTGCATCGATTTACGCAGGGTATCAAACTCCGTTGCAACAATTCCGCGTTCATTTTCAGGAACAAAACTTAAATATTCTTTACCAGTGACTTCTTCCAAGCTATAGCCTAAGGCATTCAGCATTGCCTTATTCATTAAACGAATTTTGCCGTCAGGTTCAAGGGCAAAGAAGAAAGCAGGTGAGGCTTGAACAAGGGTATTGATAAAGTCGCGTTCTTTACGCAAGGCTTCTTCTGCTGCTTTACGTTCGGTAATATCGCGCACGGTTGCACAAATTAAGGAACGCCCTTGAAATAGGTAAGTGTTGCCTGTGGAGATTTCTACGGGAAAGACTGTACCGTCTTTTTTCCGATGCCAACGCAGTGGAATCGTTTGTACTTTTTTCGTTATGCCACCGCCAAATGCTGAACGTTGTTTCATGGATTCAGCCGAAACATCTTCCGTTTTTAAACGCAACCAGTCTTCTTTACTAAACCCATATAAATCGACAGCGGCATGATTGACATCAAAAATCTGTTGTGTGTTTGCATCAAACACAATCGTCGGATTAGAAGAGGCTTCAAACAGTTGACGATATTTGGATTCACTTTCCCATAACGCAGTCTCAATTTTTTGTCGCTCGGTAATATCATGGACGATAATCATTAAGACTTGACGACCCCGCCAAATAAATGGATTTGCAGTGACTTCTACGGGGAAAACCGTCCCATCTTCTTTTTTATGATACTGCTGAGAGGTATATTTCAGCCCTTTTTTAATAGATTTTGCTGTTTTTTCAGGTTGCGCGGATAAATCCAACGTCTTCATTTTTAATAAATCATTGCGCCCATATCCATACATTTGGACAGAGGCTTTATTGATTTCTAAAATTTCGGTGCTGTCCGCATCAATTAAAAAGACGGCATTATTTTCGACTTCTAATAACTGCCGATATTTTTTCTCAGTTTCCTGTAATTCCTCTTCAACACGCCGAGTTTCAGTAACATCGATATGCGTACCGACGATACGTTGTGGTTTACCGTTAGCATCCCGTACGGCAACGGCACGGCTTAAAATCCAGCGATAGCTTCCGTCTTTATGTTGTAAACGGTGGGTATTTTCACAAGCAGGGGTTACACCTTCTAAATGATTTTGAATATCCGCCATGACTTTTTTATAGTCAGAGGGATGAATGCGTTGATGCCATGTATCAATATGATTAGGCAATTCAGCTTCTTCAAAGCCCAACATTTTTTTCCAACGGCTGGAAAAGTGCACTTCGTTTGTATCTAAGTTCCAATCCCATAATTCATAGTTATGATCGCTTGCCGCTTCGGGGGAACTATTCCGTTTTTGAATTTCCTTCCGAATGGCTAATTCATTTTCTTTATAATGGGTAATGTCTGAGAAAGAGATAACCACCGCATAGGGGGTGGTGACATCATCACGCCACAGCGGGTAAGAATTAACGCGTAACCAAAAAATACTTTCATCCGATTTAACAACCCCCATCACAACATCAGAGTAAGCCTGACCCGTGCGGAGTGTACAAATAGCGGGATGGGTTTCTGTTGGAAAAGGAGAGCCATCTTCATGAATAGCACGCCAATCAGGGTCTATCAGTGTCCAGCCCATCATTTGTTCAGCAGGTAAACCGATAATTCGTTCAGCACTGGGGTTGCACGCGCCAATCGTGCCATTTGCATACTGTAAGACCACGCCTTCTTGCAGCACACTAAGGATTTCATCCGCAATCATCGGCTGTTCACGTCCTGTAATATCCATCCCTACAGCGTGATAAGCATATTCTTGCGAAGCGGCACCGTTAATTTCCCATAGAATCTGGCGATAAGAGCCGTCGTGATGGCGGAAGCGACAGGCAAATGACACAGATGCCATGCCTTTTTCTAACTGCTCAAAATAGTATTTGGTAGAAGGCTGATCTTCCTGATGCACGAAAGCAAAAAAAGTCTTTGCTAACAATTGCCCAGTTGATAACCCTAGGGTTTTTTCCCAAGCAGAGTTCACTTCTTTAAATTGACATTCATTGTCGAGAATGCCAAACATTGCGGATGAACGCCAGAAAAAGCGAGAGTGACGAGGGTTGTTCACTGCCATGCAATCTAATCCTCTACGGCGGTTGTTGACCGTATAACCCCGATGTATCGGTATGCGGTGCGAGCGTGGGGCGGTTGATCCTAGTTCTTGTTGCTTAGTATAAAGGAGTTTTTCCTAGAAATAATGATAGCTGTTACGCATTCACAAGGAATAGGGTAGAAATTGTTTATTTGTAAGGATGGGCAATTATCACGCCAATTATTCACATAATTGACCATCGACATAAAACCATTGTTGACCAATTCGAACAAAATGACTGATTTCTTCTAAGCGACCGCCCCGTCCAGTCGGCAATTTGTAATAGGCTTTAAAATGGACAACACCTTGTGTCTCTGTTGCACTGCCTGCTTGTGTCTTAACGATTTGTAAACGTGTCCAACGATGAGCTTCGGTTAAATTTAACGTCGTGGGACACGTTTCAGGATGCCAAGTAGCGCGTAAATAATCTGTATTTCCCAAGACATATGCCGTATAGCGAGAACGCATTAAGGCTTCTGCGGTGGGGGGAAAAACTTCCCCCTGCATATAGAGCAAACAGCACTGTTGCAAGGGGCGTTCAGAACCACAGGGGCAAGGATTAATCAGCGGTTTCTTCGGCATGAATTTTAAATATCGTTGAACATTAAAGCGGTTAACATGAAATCTAATGCTAAGGTTGCTAATGCAGAATAGACTACGGTGCGTGTGGTTGCGCGACTAATGCCTTCAGAAGTTGGAATACAATCATAGCCTTCAAATACCGCTATCCACGTTACCGCAATCCCAAATACGAAACTTTTCAGTAAGCCGTTAAAAATATCATCATAAAATTCAACGGTGCTTTGCATTTGTGACCAATAAGAACCTGCATCAACACCTAATAAATTAACAACGACTAAATGCCCGCCAAAAATCCCAACCATGCTGAACATGGCAGCGAGCAAAGGCATGGCGAATAAACCCGCAATAAATCGCGGGGCAATCACACGGTGATAGGGATTCACTGCCATCATTTCCATTGCCGCAAGCTGTTCTGTTGCTTTCATCAAACCAATTTCTGCGGTTAATGCAGAGCCTGCACGCCCTGCGAATAAAATAGCGGTTAAGACGGGCCCTAATTCACGCAACAAAGATAAAGAAACCATCACGCCCAACATTTCTGTTGCATTAAAATTTACTAAAATATTATAGCCTTGCAGACCCAACACCATACCAACGAATAAGCCTGATACTAAAATTAAACTGAGTGATAACACCCCAACAGAATATAATTGAGCAATCACTAAACGGGGGCGCATGAATAAACTCGGTACGCCCGATAACAAATTCAGCATAAAAATGACGCTACGCCCAAGCCGTTCAAAAATGGCAAGTGTTTGATGACCGATAGCTTGTAAATGGTCTAGCATGACTTATCCCTGCTCCGCGCCTAATAAATCCGTTTGATAATCCACCCCTTGATAATGAAAAGGGACAGGGCCATCAGGTTCTGCATTCATAAATTGTCTAACCCATGCCGATTCTGACTGTTTTAATTCATCAGGATGCCCTTCACCGACGACTTTTCCATTAGAAATAATATAAATTTTATCGGCAATACTGGCGGTTTCATGAATATCATGCGACACAATCAAACTTGTCACCCCCAATGATTTATTAATCGAACTGATTAAACGTACTAAAACCCCCATAGAAATAGGGTCTTGTCCTGTAAAAGGTTCATCATACATAATCATCATTGGGTCTAACACCAACGCCCGCGCCAGCGCAACCCGTCGCGCCATGCCGCCCGATAATTGACTGGGCATTAAATGCCGTGCATTTCGCAATCCGACTGCGTGCAATTTCATCAAAACTAAGTGGTGAATTAAGGATTCAGGCAACTGCGTATGCTCACGTAAAGGAAAGGCAACGTTTTCAAAAACGGTTAAATCGGTTAATAACGCGCCACTTTGAAACAACATGCCGATTTTTTTCCGCAATTGATACAGGTCATGCAACGATACTTTATTAACATCCATTCCATCAACGATTAACGACCCTGCTTGTGGGCGCAATTGTCGTCCGATTAAACTCAATAACGTCGTTTTTCCCGTACCACTTGGGCCCATAATGGCGGTGACTTTACCACGTGGGATGTCCATATCAATATTGTCAAAAATGACCCGTTGCCCTCGTGAAAAGCACAAGCCCCGTATTTTAATCAGCATATCATTGCTTGAATCTGTCATGTGTTATCCCACTTTTTTCCAAACTTCTTCTAATTCTGTCGCCGTAAACGCATCAGGTTCGATGACACGTCGTTGTTGAAATAAAACTTTCTGCATCTGCGGTTCAATGCCGTAATTCCAGCAAATGCTTTTCATAATAAAATAAATCAGTTCTGTTGCTTTAAAGTTATGAAAATGGTCAAAACCGAAATCAAACGTATTTGGCGTGGATAATTGACTTAAAGCAACTCGATAAAAAATTTTAAATAGCGTCTCATACGGCAATTTTTCCCCACGAGTTAAGCGCGTAACAATATCTTTTTCTGCACGAATCACAGGCAAATAAGGATTTTTAGTTGCACTATTTAATTCGGCATCAAAATATTGCAACAACAATTCAGGTGCGCTCATGCCCTGTTGTAAAACGATTTGTGACGGAAAGCGTAAAATAGCCAGCGCGTCACAACGACAGAATTGGATTAAATCTTCTAATACCACACCATCCGCTTGCGCGTGTATTACAATTTGTTCGCCCGTCGCATACTGCTCAGGTCTCTCAACCTTGGCAAGTTGGCGCAAATGATTGTCAGTCACTTCACCTAAATAAAAGCCTGCATTAGTAAAAGTTTTTTGTCGGATACGATTATCTAAATAGTCATTATGTGTTCGTAATAGAATATCGCCCGCTTTGATTAAACGCATAACCTCTCGTGTATCTTTACCCTTTAAAACAAAGCTGTGCGGGCGGTAGGTTAAAAAAAACGGTGTTTTATAAAATCGTAAATGACTCAATACGGTCATTAAGTTTTCTACAAACGTTTTCTTTTGTATGGTTGGAGTTTCCGACATAAAAAGTTCCTTATGCACTCAATATGCACTATGCCAAACGCTTTACTGTTTTAAACCATTAAAATACACAGTAGAAATGAATGGAAAATTTCTTATAGTTTAACATCTTGGCTTTTTTGATGACAGGCATGTAAACGGCTGAACCCTATGAATATCAACTTTTATTGCACACGTTCATTGTCCAATCGCCAAATACTCAGCAAAAGAAATAAGCCAATCATAATCAGGTAATAAATAATATCTTGTGTATTTAATATCCCTTGCAATAAGGGCTGATAATGATTTGCGAATGATAAATAGGCTAAAACACTGTTTGGCGCATCACTTAAAACATCGATAATCCATAAAAATAGTAAACATCCAAATGTCCCCACCGCAGCAATAATGGGATGTTGGGTTAATGTGGATAGGTATAAACCAATCGCACTCATTGCCGCCACAAGCAAGCCAAGCCCTAACACACAAAGGCTTAATTGTCCAAGGTCTAAATGCCCACCGAGTAAAAGACTTAAAGACATCAAGGCGGGCAAACTCATCAGCAAGAGATAAAAGAGTAATAATCCGCAATATTTTCCTAAAATAATATCAGCACTTGAGACAGGCGCAGAGAGTAACAAGGCTAAGGTTTTGTTGCGACGTTCTTCACTGATTAAACGCATGGTTAATAATGGGGTAATCAGTAAAAACAACATACCCGCCCAAACATAAAGATAACCCACCACAATATCTGTTAATCCAAGTGCATTGGGCGTGTGATTAATTTGTGCTTGTACACTCGGACTTAAAAACAGTTCAACTTGTTTCGCAAATAGAAAAGCAAGGATTAATTGCACTACGCCTAAAATAATCCATGCAAGCGGGGAATAAAAAAGGGCGCGTAGTTCTCGAGTTGCTATCGTCCACATGGTTGGTTGATGAATGGCAGAGCGTTGAGAAATTGGGAGGCCTGTTGTTGTATATGGCGAAAGCAATTCATCATAACAAGCCTTGCCCATTGAAAGAAGTGATACAAAGTGAAGTAACTATTTAATAAAAAATAAAAATACTGATTTTAAACGCTTAACAACAGAATATCATTACGACTCACCACTTGATAATTCTGCTTATACGTCAAGGTGACAAAACCACCCCGTAAACTAGAAATAACTTCTATTCGATGATTGTCCACCAACGCGACGCAGGGAACGCCAATTGCGTAGCGTGCTGATTTTTCCAAACGTTCTAAGGTTTTAGTGATAGATGTTGACATGATGCACCGCCTGATAATTAACTCATTAAGTTCTATCAGAGAACAGACTTAACAAATTAGGTAGTGCTAAACCAGTCAAGTTTTACTCATTAATCTGTCTGAATCAGGATTAGCGCGTTTAAAACCTGACATGTTTAGCACTACCATATTTCTCAACTTAGAATTGCTGATTATTAATTACGGTGGGGATATATGCCAATAAACACAAGTCGGATAAGTACATCATAAAAAATGATTAAAGCAGCCTATACCCTGTTACGATGGCTTATCCGTAGGCTTAGGGGGTTGACGTGGTGCAATATTTTTCTTTTCGATTTTCTCTGTACGTTTAATTAACTCCACTTCTGCCCGCAAAACTTTGATTTCATCTTTTAAATCTTCATACGACAAGACTTCTTTGCTAGGTTCACTCGTTTCAGTCTGCGTTTTTTTAATTTCTCGCCGCATTTCCTGCATACGTTTATGTAACGTATTTAAGCCTCTTCGTGTAGGCATATTTAACGTGCCTAAGATTTCATCAATCATGCGCTGCTCATGCTGTTTCCACGTCATCAAGCTATTTAATAAACGGGCATTCACTTCGCTATACTCATCCGTTTTGACAATATCCGCATAGGCTAATTCGCCACATTCAACCCATTCATCATATAACACCCGTAAGCTATTAATTGCCGTTTTTTGCTGTACATGTTGAAGTAACCTATCGCGCAATAACGCTACTGTATGAATAATAATCAATTGAAACTGATGATTATAATCCTGCTGTGCCGCTTGATAGTTTAATAATAATTGCAAGCCTTTTTGAATTTGTGTTTGCCATTCACGGGTATAACCAACGGCAGGCATTGATAAAAGGTGCTCTAATTTTTCCTGTTGCGCTAATTGCTCAGGTTTTAACCCTGTTTTCACGTTTTGTAAAAAATCGCTTGGAAATTGCGATAAAGCAGAAAATGTACGCCCCCAATTATCTAATGGAAGATTCCAAAAACCCGGTACGTTTTTTTGTTCCTGCAAATATTTCAGAAGATTATCGCGCAATGTCTGCAAAGCGGTTTCAATGTGCAAAATACTCTCTTCTGTATCATCACCATCGTGTTTAAAAGATTGAAAAATTTCAAAAAATTCTTGATTAAACTGAAAATAATTTTTACCTTGATCGATAAACTTACGAAGGATGGTTTGATTTTCGCTAGGAATTATTGGGGAAAGGGCTTGCCACCACAACTCAATGTTTGCAAGCCAAGGGGCGATATTTTGTAAACTGTCGGGTTCATCTGTAGAAGCTGTATCAGCTTTCGCCTGCAACAACTGCCGAGTGAGGTTTAGCCACATATCCCAGTATTGCTGTTGGAGAGTCAACCACGGTGTTTGTGCAGGAGCAGAGTTGTTATCTTTCATTGTAAATGCATAGCATGTGCAAAGTGAATACTTTAAACATCATAGCAAATAAGTAGGCAACTTTGTTATTCATCGCCACCGACAGCAGGCGGATTAACAGCAATCAGTCGTGGAAAATACATAATATTCAATTGCATGGATTCACATTAACCCACAAATATCAAGAATATTCTATTATTTTATATTAGAGTCCCTAGCGAGAAATCACTTTACATCTATAGTATCAATGGGCATCTCATTGCAAAAAAGGATTTATTTTTTAATTTATTATTTCACCCGCATTTTTATAATACAATGAAATAATTAGCCTAAGTTTTCCATCATAAGCGACTAAGTTTTAAAACTTTACTCACTGAATTCAAGTTTAATAACTTAATTTTGTTATCTCACATCAATTTATTACCATCATTTATGAACATGTCTGTTACGTTACCTTTTGCATTTGCAAAGCGACACGGTGTTATCCTCAAACAACTCACAGATGAGTCAGCCCATTTATATTACCGTGCCGACTTAAATTTACAGACTTTAAACGAGATTCGCCGTTTTCTAGCACGCCCTTTGCAACTAGAAGCAATATCCAATGAACAATTTGATATTTTGCTCACTCGCCATTATGAGCAACAGGCGAATCAATCCATGCAAATGATGGAAGGTATCGGCGACGAACTAGATTTATTCCAAGTTGCCCAACAACTCTCTTCAGAACCTGAAGATTTATTAGAAAGCAGTGATGATGCCCCCATCATCCGCTTAATTAATGCCCTGTTATCAGAAGCAATTAAAGAAAACGCCTCCGATATTCATATCGAACCTTTTGAAAGCCGTTTAGTCGTGCGTTTTCGAATTGATGGCGTATTGCGCGAAGTCCTACAACCCCGACGTGTATTAGCCCCGCTGTT
Organism: Beggiatoa alba B18LD; assembly: GCF_000245015.1. Taxonomy (NCBI): domain Bacteria; kingdom Pseudomonadati; phylum Pseudomonadota; class Gammaproteobacteria; order Thiotrichales; family Thiotrichaceae; genus Beggiatoa; species Beggiatoa alba. Next base: position 1,952,527 of record NZ_JH600070.1, read on the forward strand.
AGTCTCGCGTATAAAAGTAATGGCAAAACTGGATATTGCTGAAAAACGCTTACCACAAGATGGACGGATTTCCCTACGGATTGCAGGACGAGCAGTTGACGTGCGGGTCTCAACAATTCCAAGCGGACACGGCGAACGAGTCGTTTTACGACTTTTAGATAAACAGGCAGGACGACTTAATTTACAAGATATTGGGATGCCTTCTACCATGTTAGAACGCTTACAAACCCAATTGATGAAACCACATGGCATTATTTTAGTCACAGGCCCAACAGGCTCAGGCAAAACCACCAGCTTGTACGCCATGCTTAACCATCTTAACGACCATAGCCGTAATATCATGACGGTTGAAGACCCAATTGAATACTACCTAGATGGTATTGGACAAACACAAGTAAATAGTAAAGTGAATATGACATTTGCGCGAGGTTTACGCGCAATCTTACGGCAAGACCCTGATGTTGTTATGGTAGGGGAAATTCGTGATGCAGAAACGGCACAAATTGCCGTACAAGCCAGCTTAACAGGGCACTTAGTATTATCGACCTTACATACTAATACCGCCATTGGTGCAGTGACACGGCTACGGGATATGGGTATAGAACCCTTTTTACTGTCATCCAGTCTTTTATCAGTGATGTCACAACGCCTTGTCCGTTTACTCTGCCCCCACTGCAAAACCTTAACCCCAGCAACAGAACTAGAACAACACACCCTACAACATCACACAAGGGATTTCATGTTGTACCAAGCCCAAGGTTGCAAACACTGCAATCATATCGGCTACAAAGGACGAACAGGCATTTATGAATTAATTGATATCGACAGTACCTTACGCACCATGATTCACGACCAAACAGGACAACATGCCTTAGAAAACTATGCGCATCAACAACATCACAACATGTTGCACAATGGCACGCAAGAAGTTTTAGCAGGCAATACCACTGTAGAAGAATTATTGCGCGTCACACAGGAAGGATAAACATAAAGTACTGTCTTGGAGAGCAACAAGAGTGGCGATAAAAATTACGGAACAACTACGCAATCGTTTAAAAGGGCTAGAAGTAGAGCAATTGCGTCAAGAAGGCGATTTAAAAAAACTACGCGATTTTAAACGCATCGTACATGATTTCGAATCTGTATTAAGCAGGATAGACTCTTATCAAATCGAAAAAGAAGATTTTGATTACGCGACACTACGTGATATGGACGAAATCAGTCGACTAGAGGCTAAACTACATAAAATCGAGACAGAATATGAAGTTAAAGACTATAACGAAAGACGCTATTTTGAGGAAATTCACAAATTAAAAAAAGAGTTGTTACACGAAAACGAACCACAGCAACCAACAGAAGAGTTGGATGAAGATGAACAATATCTTGCTGAGTTAAATCAACTAAAAGCAAGCCTATTACTTGCAGATATGGAGAAAAAAATTGCGCAGTCTGCCCCAGCGCGAACAGCCACGCCACCTCCAAAAAATAAGACAGAAACGGTTAAACACGCTAGCCCCGTAAAACCGTCACAACCACCTGCAATGAATAATAAAGCACCTGCCATCCAATCGGCGGTAGCTCCCGTTGCCAAAGTCGCCAAAAAAGTGACACCTGCAACGCCCAAAGCTGAACCAAAAGCGACAAAACCGACCACAGAGGCTTATGTTATCTGTCTCATTTTTAATAAAGACCACCCCAAAGAATGGTCGGATGATGCAGGGGGAGGCTGGCGCGAAAAGGGCTTAGGTATGCGTTACACTGACCAAGAACAAGTGAAACGAATCTATCAAAAATTAAAACAACAATGGCCTGATTATCCTTTACGAGTTATTAAACGCTAATTGCATGAGTTGTAATATATTTTTAAAGTAAAACAGAGACCTGCTAGGTTTTAAAAACCTAGCAGGTCTTTTTTTGTCTGAATCAGAATTCACAGAATTTTCAGAATTAGCAGAATTAAAAACATAATTTTTATTCTTTACCTGAGTTCTAGCGAGTTTCTGTTAAAAAAACAACGATTTGTCTGAATCAGAATTCACAAAATTTTCAGAATTAGCAGAATTAAAAAGCATGATTCATCTTACTTTTTGGTTTAAGGGTTTTAAATTCTGCTAATTCTGTTAATTCTGAAAATCCTGATTCAGACAATGTTGTAATCTTTTCTGGTGAATCTTGATGAAAAAAAAGAGAATAATCTCTGCCAGTCCGTCAACCCTTTTCGCGTGTTCCAACAGACCTGCTAGGTTTTGAAAACCTAGCAGGTCTCTGTTTTATTTTATAAAACTCGCCGAACTTAGGTTCTTTTAATTTTCTTGTCTTTTTAATTCTGAAAATTCTGATTCAGACAATCTTTTAATCCTGAAAATTCTGATTCAGACAAACTGTTGTCTTTTTAAAAGAATCTCGCAGAACTTAGGTTATTTATTACCCTCCGATTTCATCCATGCGCACAACGTTTGCCAATCCTCAGCATGGACGATTTCTTCTTTATCATCATCAATAATAACAATCACGCCCTTCATTGTTGCCTCAGGTAATAATTGAATAAAATCCTGAGCCAATGCCAGACTGTCAAAAACAACTTGTTTATTTCCTATTTCTCCCACAGGACGTGCGACTTTATCTGACTCGGCAATATGCCATAAAGAAAATGTCATGAATGCTTACTCCCAATTCACAAACGATAAACACAGCTCATAAAAAAAGGATACTATCAATATCAATAGTATCCTTTGACTCATACTAATGCGTTAAACATCAGTAAGGTACACAATTGTGTTATTTACGGATAAAAATCCCAACACCTGAGCGGAATAAATCTTCTGTAAACATATAAGTTAAGTAACCATCATGACCAATCCGCCAATTCACCAGACGATTACCGATTTCACTTTCTGTTTTACTCCAATCAAACCAACTAATCAGCTTAATTTTGGGATACAGTTCTCGATAAGTTGGGTCAAAGACTTGTCGCCACCATAGTTGTTTAATCAATTGCTCTTCGTCTGCGCCTTGCCCATCAGGCACAAATAACGCGGCTGTTTCAGGAATTGCTAACGGTTTATTCTTTCCTTCAGCATAAATACCATAAAAATCAGGAACAATACTCTCATCACCTGAGTAGCCTACATATCTTCCTGTTAATTGAGCGATAAATTTGCCATGCTCAGGAATTTCATTTTCACCCCATGGATAAGCACTTCCCCAGTGGTATAAACTCATGCCCACCCAATCTACCGCGTCATCCCCTGGATAATAAGGTGCGTAAGAATCATCGGCTTTATCTAATACACCATTACCATTGGTATCTAATAGATGAAAATCGCTTGCAGTTGGTTTTGCTTCATAAACGCCCCCTGTAAATGGATAACCACCACCGTTATTTGGGGCCCACAGCATAGCTGAGTTTGTCGTCACACGATGTATTGCTTCCGCGATAGCACGGAAAGCACGAATATATTCAAGAGGTTGTTGCGACCATGAATACCAAGAACCATTCATTTCATGTGCAAACCGCACTAAGACAGGCACACCCATATCGTTATAGCCTTTAAGCCGTTGCGCGAGTTTTTCTGCTTCCTCTGCCGTAACAACGGATAAGCCTGCATGAGGTTCTAACGTCAGAATCATCATTGCGCCTGTACCCGTATTTTTAATTTGTTCAATACTTTGGTCTAACCATTGACCATCTTCATCAGAAATGGGAAAGGTTTCAAAACGAACAAACGCATTGAGGTTTAAGCCGAAACTGTCATTCGTGCCTTGTACGCTTGCATTTGTCCAGTCAATATTTGCGCCAAAATATGCGCCTGTTAAAGGCTCTAAACGATTTAAACGAACTTCTTTCAGGTGTACTAAGGTAAATGTGTCATCGCTACTTTGTGTTAATAATGCTTGATAAATCACATTCGCTTCAGGAATATCGACAAAAGGCACTAATAATTGCACCTGTCCTGTAATGTCATAAACCACTTTAGCGTGGCAAGATTCTATATCTGGCCATGGGT
>NZ_JH600070.1:2256633-2371703 GCF_000245015.1 Beggiatoa alba B18LD
GTTGACGAATATCAAACGTGTTTTACCCAGTTTTCAACTTTCTTTACAGTAAAAACGGGAAATACCTACGGATTCCACGCTCAGTGTGTAACGTGTTACACCTGTCATAAAAATGACGGTTACGAAAAAGGTCACAGCGGATTTAAAGTGAAGGGATGAGCCACTTTAACCAACGTAGCCATAAATAATTAATCCAAGCCTCTACATGTCCTTGTTCTGCTGCTTTTTGATACCACTGCTTTGCTAAAACAAAATCTTTTTTAATCACATCGTCGCCGTTTTCATAACCATACTCATACAACAAGCCTAATTGAAATTGGGCTTGTTCGTCGCCTTGTTGGGCGACTAGCGAGTAGTAATGCAATGCTTGCTGCATATCTATCCCAATATTACCGCTACCTGTTTGATACAATTTTGCTAAACGTATCTGTGCATCTTTTGCGTCTTTAATATCAGCGGCTGCGGCTTTTTTTAAGTATTTAACCGCCTCCTCCATATTTTTACGCAATCCCCCCATGCCATTTAAATAAAACAGTCCTAAATGATATTGTGCATCACAATCATCTTTTTCGGCAGATTTTCGATACCACTCTAAGGCTTGTTTTTCATCAGTATTTAATCCGCCTAATCCCTGTTCATACATTACCCCAAGATGATATTGTCCACGAACATGCCCTTGCTCTGCGGCTTTACGATACCATTCAACTGCCTTCACTTTATCAGCGGTTGTTCCAATCCCATAACTATATCCAAAACCAACCTGATTTTGTGCCTCTGCAATCCCTAGCTCACCTGCTTTTAAGAAATAACGAAACGCTAACAGCTGATTTTTTTCTGTAAAACCAAAACCATTGTTATACATCATGGCGAGATTAAAGCCACCGTATTTATAACCCTGTTGCGCGGCTTGTTGAAACCAAAACACGGCACGTTCTGTATTTACAGGCACACCCCAGCCTAAACAATGAAATAGACCTAATAAATTTTGTGCTTCTGGGCTACCCTGTTGTGCGGATTTAGTCACCCAATAAACGGCTTGTTCTTCATCTTTAGGTAAGCCACGACCACGATAACAAAATAATCCTAAATTGTACTGTGCGCGGTAATGCCCACGTTGTGCCGCTTCCCGAAACCAATAGCCCGCTTTTTTATAATCCACGTCGGTATTTTTACCTAACGCATAAATAAGTCCGAGTTGGTTCTGCGCTTCGGGGATGCCTAACTCTGCCTCTTTACGATATAACTCAAGGCTTTTTGCCAAATCTTGGACTAATAAACCAACAACATCATCACCGTATAATTCAAATCGGTCAGCTGCCAAACCTTTCAGCAAATAAGTATTTTTATTGGTAGAAGATTCGTAAACAGATGAAGGAAAATTTTGAATTGGTGGTGATGCAGGGACGGGTGGGGCGGAATTTACGGGGGCTTTTTCTTCAGTCATGGCTTACAACATCAAGGATATGCGTTTAACAGGGGAATGACCAAAGTATCTGTTTTAGTCTCAATAAACCAAAATTTATTAAGCTTTTAGGATAAAGTGTAGGTTTAGCAAATCATAACGTGTCTGCTAAACCTGTCTTGATAAAAATTAGTGTGTTGTTGGTAAAAGCTGTTGCTGAAATATTTCCAAAGAGTCGACTACGATAGCTTGACACGTTAATTGCTCTAACTGTGCTACATCCTGAATGGTATCGATATTTTGTTGTATCGTAGGAGATATTTCACCAAAACGCATGGTTAAAATAGCCATTAACGCAGTTTTGATGCCCTTTAATGTGCCTTTTGCTTCACCTTCTGCAAGACCTTCAAGTTTGCCTTGTTGTACACCTTTTTGCACACCCTGCTGTATGCCTTGTTGTATGCCCTGCTGTATACCCTGCTGTATGCCTTGTTCTATTCCCCGTTGTATCCCTTCTTGTAAACCTTTTTGTGTTGCTGATTCATACCAGTTGGCGACTCGTTCCGCTAACATAACGTTTATCTCCTGTAAGTCTACTAATTCTGAGATTGTGCTCTTCGGTAAATGGTGTGGTAGGTAAACCCGATTTAACCATGCTGCAAAAGTGCGTCTTATCTCTTGTTGTGCAGGCTCTTTTAGCCACTTAATCAATAAGTCTAGTACTTGCGACACTTCTATTTCATTTTGGGCTTTTTCTAAACGAAATAATGCTGCAACTAGGTTATGTAAACTTGATAAGTCGCTCGGGTTATAAACACCTTCGTCAATTAATAAGTAATGTAGTTGAGGTTGATATTTTTGAAGGGGAGAAGGTTCAATTAAATCAGAAACATTGAGCGGTGCGTTCCAACGACTTTGTCCATTGTAGAGCACAATCGGTAATACAGGCGGGAGTTTTTTGTTAGTAATAATTTTTGCGTCTAATAGGTCTTGATAGAGTAAACCAATATAAACCATTAAACGCACTGCCATGTAATCATCAACCGTAGATTGAAACTCCAGCAAAATATAGACATATAACCAATTACCTTTCCAACGAATTCGCCAAATCACATCATTATCACGGCTTCTTAAATCGTGGCTGGTAAATTGTCCGCTGACTTTTTCTAATGTATTAAAATCTAATTCTTTTACCCATTCTTCATGCACAAACCCTTCTAATAAATCTTTTACCATTTCAGGATAGGAAAAAAAACGTTTATAGCTTGGGTCGTGTTCAGGTTTATTTTTATCGCTTTTTTTGGCGGATGTGTTTGGATTTTTCTTTGTGGGCATAGTGCATGGCGTTTGGCAGGTTTAATCAGAATTCCTCGTTTTCATCCACTCGATGAAAACGAGATGAAAATGAAGCGATTTATTTATTCATTTTGTTCAGAGTTAGAATGCAATTTAAATTTAGTCAGGCGGTAGCGTAATGCGCCAAAACTGATGCCTAATAAACGTGCGGCACGGGTTTTATTACCTTTTGTTTTTTCTAGGGCTTTCATGATTTTATCGCGTTCTAAATCTTCAAGTAAAGGGTCTAAACCTGCGCTATTTTCTTCTAATGTGGCGATGCTCAGTAAATCATCTTCGGTATATTCATCATGGTTATTTGAGGCTTCCTCTAATTTGGGTAACTGTAAGTCATCTATTTGAATGACATTATCATCACACAGTGTCATTGCACGTTCTAAAATATTTTCTAATTCACGTACATTCCCCGGAAAATGATAGCTTTGTAAAAATGCCATCGCATTGGCGGACAAGCGTAATTTTGCATTGCCGTTGCCTTCAGTGAGTTTTTGTAAAATGCGTTCAACCAGTAAGGGAATATCTTGTGTACGCTCTCGCAATGGTGGGACATGTAGCTCAATTACGTTGATTCGATAAAATAAGTCTTGGCGGAATTTGCCTTGTTTGACTAAATCAGCAAGGTCTCGGTGTGTTGCGCTGAGAATGCGGACATCGACGGGTATTTCTTTGGTCGCGCCAACAGGTCGCATTTGCTTTTCTTGGATGACGCGCAAGAGTTTGACTTGCATATGTAATGGGAGGTCGGCAACTTCATCTAAAAATAAAGTGCCTCCTTGTGCAATTTGGAATAAGCCTTGTTTGTCGGCCGTCGCGCCTGTGAAACTGCCTTTTTTATGTCCGAAAAATTCGCTTTCCATCAATTCAGTGGGAATTGCACCGCAGTTGACGGGGACAAAGGGTTTACTGGCACGTGCGCCTTGTGCGTGAAGTAATCGGGCAACGACTTCTTTGCCAACACCTGATTCACCGCGAATGTAAACAGGGGCTTGGCTACGCGCTAATTTGGCAATTTTAACCCGCAGGGCTTGAATGGCTGTGGATTCGCCGACCAGTGAGGAAAAACTTTCTTCATGTTTTTCCGCGAGTTTTAGGGCAGTGGCAACAAGATTACGTAATTCTTTAATATCGACAGGTTTGGTGACAAAATCAAACGCGCCTGCTTTTAAGGCTTGTACGGCAGATTCAACGCTACCAAAAGCAGTAATGACGGCAACAGGGATGTTGCTATATTCCCGTTGAATAAGGTTGACTAAATCAATGCCATTACCATCAGGTAAGTGCATATCGGTTAAACACAAATCAAAGGTTTGTGTCTTCAGTTGTTCGCAGGCATCTGTGTATGTGCCAACACCGACACAATCAATATTCATCGGACTAAGTGTCTGTGCTGAGAGTTCAAGAATGATGGGTTCATCATCAACAACAAGACATTTCGGACGTGACATAATTTTTCTCAGTATTTGTTAAAAATGACAGGAACTAAAGACAACGGTGAGGCAGATAAAATAATCGCTTTTTTACATCATGTAAGAAATGGCGTTGTCTGTATGATTGGTCAATAAAATACGAAAACAACAGCCTTGTTCACTGTTGTTCACTACCTGTAAAACGGCTTGGTTTGCTTCGCAAATTTCACGCGCTAAATACAGTCCTAAGCCTGTACCTTTTGCTTCTGTGGTGAAAAACGGTTCGAAAATTTGGGCTGCAACGGCTTCAGGCATCCCTTTACCTGTGTCAATCACTTCTAAATAGGGACGTTTAGAGTCTTCTGTATCGCCTAATGCGAGGGTTAATAATGGTTCATGTTGGCTGTAACGCAGACCATTATCACAGAGGTTGCTAACGACTTGGTAAAGTTGGGTCGGGTCAAAGTAGCCAAATAGGGGTTGATTTGGGGTTTCTACGACGAATTGTGTATTCGTTAAACCGTGTTGTATGCGGTATTCTTCGGCAAATTCTAATAGCCATTCGCTGAGTGAGAATTGTTGGGTATTGGTTTCGCGGCGGCTGAGTTGGAGTACGTTTTCAATAATATTGTTGACTCGTTGTGCTTGGGTCACGACGATTTGTACTAAGCGTGTTTCACTGGCATTTAATTGGATTGACTCTGCAAGGAGTTGTCCTGCTTGGCTGATTGCGCCTAAGGGGTTACGAATTTCGTGCGCAATGCTAGCAGTTAAACGTCCTAATGAGGCAAGTTTAAGTTGTTGGGCGCGTCGGGTTGTGAGGGTGGCATCATCCAATACGATTAGAACGCTTAGGGATTCTCCACGATTTAGATAGGTAAAGGTTGCAATAATTTCTGTTTCACCGCGTGGAGGACGGAATACTTCGGAGGTGTTGAAGCGTTTTGTTTGCCAATGGGTAAATTGTTTTGCTAATTCAGGAGAAACCGCAGTGAGTGTGCGTCCTGAAGGGTCCTCTGGGAGAGATAATAATCGCGTAGCGGCTTCATTGAATAGGCGAACACGTTCTACTACGTCAATGACTAAAATGCCTGATTGGATGTGTTGCACAATTTCGGCATTTAGTTGGGCGAGATATTGAACATGCAAGCCGCGTTGTCGTGCTAAAGCTTCGCTGATTCTAACACGTTTTGCCAGTGTGTAGGCTGAAAATGCAGTTGCGAAAAAGGTTGCCCCTAACATGCTGGCGTGTGTATAGCTGGTTGTTTGAAACCAGTTAAAGGCATCTGCGTAAAAAACATGTCCTAATACGCAAAGACTAGCAATTGCAGCGAAAAAAAACGCCGTGCGTCCTTCAGACAGTAAACTCCCCCCTGCCACTGAAACAACTAATAACATGCCCATACCACTACTAACCCCGCCACTGGTGTGCATTAATAGGGTGATGAGTAAGATATCAATGGGGATTTGTCCTAGCACTTGCAGATTAAAAGAGGGGTAGCGGTAGTCGGTCATAAAGATGCAAGTCAGGGCAAAGCCAAGATAAACCCACGCAACAATTAGGAATAGGGGTTCGTCATAGCGTCCTAAAAAGCTTGGAGCAGAGTCTGTAATAAAGGTGATGACAAATAAAAGAGCTATGATTAAGCGATAAAAATTAAAGAGATATAGGGCTGTCCAATCGGGGGAGCGGCTTATATCTGGGTTTTCGCTGGTCACATCAAGGGTATTCGTCAACATAGGTTATGTTTGTGTTAAATCGTGGCTAATTGAATAAGCATTATAGGCGTTGTATTAAAGCTTAAATTTTTTAAACGTATCGTAACATCAAGGTGCATGAGCAATGATTTTGTGCTTTTTATCCTTGGGCTGAGTAGATAAAATCCTGCTTTTATCGATACTTTCCCTATTACTCTTAGCATTATTATCTGGCACACAATGACACTGTTTTTTTTTCCTTGCCTATTTATTTCGGGGTTATTTATTGACCAATATGTTCCTGATTATGGTCAACTGGGCGTTAATCTGATTGTTTGGGCAATTTTTTTACGCATTCTTTGGCAACACAGTCCTGTGCTTCGCGTTAAGCTCATCCTGTGCCTTGTTTATGCCACGTTAGGGGAGCTTTTTCTCTCATTAGTATGGGGATTGTATATTTATCGTTTGGATAATGTGCCTTTATTTGTTCCAGCAGGGCATGTTTTATTATTCATCACGGGGCTATTAGTTGCACGACGGTTGCCAAATTGGATTATTTGGGTTGTCCCCAGTTTAACCTTGCCTTTAGTAATATTTAATGTTTTCCATCAAATAGATACATTAAGCAGTTTGCTGTCATTAATTTTTATGTTGTGCATATTGTTTGGACGTTGGAAGAAATTATATGCCAGCATGTTTGTCATGGCATTAAGCTTGGAAATTGTAGGTACAGGGTTAGGGAATTGGTACTGGTTGCCAGAAGTCGCTTGGTTAGGGATAAATAGCCATAATCCGCCCTTAGGTGCGGGTGCATTTTATTGTTTACTAGATTTATTAGTTGTTTTAACCATGCAGTTTATAAAACGCTATCCGTTCTTGTTTCGCCCTTTCTCTCGAGCTATTCCTGCCACTGAACAAGCCTCGTAGCTTACTTTATCTTTATGAATGATGAGACATAATGAACGCAACACAATGTCAGGCACTTTTTGCCCGTTTAGAAGCACAAAACCCAACCCCACAAACAGAATTAGTCTATCGCTCTACCTTTGAATTATTAATTGCGGTTATTCTTTCAGCACAGGCAACCGATGTGAGCGTGAATAAAGCAACGGCTCGCTTATATGCAGTCGCAAATACGCCACAAGCCATACTTGCCTTAGGTGAGGAAGGTTTAAAAGCGTATATTAAAACGATTGGCTTATATAATGCTAAAGCAAAGAATATTTTAAAAACCTGTGAAACATTGATAGAAAAATATCAGGGAGAAGTCCCACGTGAACGAGCGGCTTTAGAAGCATTAGCAGGTGTAGGACGGAAAACCGCAAATGTCATTTTAAACACAGCGTTTGGCGAGCCAACGATTGCCGTTGATACACATATTTTCCGCGTTTCCAATCGGACAGGTTTAGCCAAAGGAAAAACGGTGCGTGAGGTGGAGGATAAACTGTTAAAAGTCGTTCCTCCCGCTTATCAAATGGGTGCACATCATTGGCTAATCTTACAGGGTCGTTATACCTGCACAGCACGCAATCCTAAATGTGTACAGTGCAAGATTGCTGAATTTTGCGAGTTTGAAGAAAAAACACTTTAAGTTAGCTCACGCAAATCATTCAATCATTCCTTTAACACTTAATTGATATCGACAAATTACTCATGAAAATATTAGTCAGTAATGATGATGGTTATCGCGCTGCGGGTCTTGCGTGTTTAGTTAAGAAATTGAAAAACTTTGCCGATGTTACCGTTGTCGCGCCCGATAGAAATCGCAGCGGAGCCAGTAATTCATTAACGCTAGAAAATCCTTTACGTGCTTATACCGCAGAAAATGGTTTTTTATATGTAGATGGAACGCCGACAGATTGTGTGCATTTAGCCATTACAGGCTTATTGGAAGAATTACCCGATATTGTTGTGTCAGGCATTAATGAAGGAGCGAATTTAGGGGATGATGTGATTTATTCAGGCACTGTTGCCGCTGCAATGGAAGGGCGATTTTTAGGCTTACCCGCGATTGCGGTTTCATTGGCAGGTTATCCAAACCCCCAACATTATGAAACGGCTGCCACTGTTGTCGAACTGTTACTGCAACAATTTCACGGCGGTGATTTACCTCTACCTGTTGATACAATTTTAAATGTCAACGTGCCAAATGTCGCTTTTCAGGAATTACAAGGGATGCAAGTCACCCGTTTAGGCAGTCGCCACCGTGCCGCCCCTGTAATTAAAGACCAAGACCCGCGCGGACGGAATATTTACTGGGTCGGTGCACCAGGTGCAGAACAAGATGCAGGCGTTGGCACTGATTTTCATGCAATTCGTCATGGCTTTGTTTCTATCACCCCACTACATGTAGATTTAACCCGTTATTCGGCATTAGATGCAACACGCGGATGGTTAAAACCGATTGAGACCTTGAAGCGTTAATGATTCAACATCAATATGCAATGACCTTTTCCTTGATTGTAGAGAGTCAATACTCATGAGTCATGCAATACAAATTCATCAAACGGGTGGCATCGATGTATTACGTTGGGAAGCTGTCAACGTTGGCGAGCCTGCTCCGCAACAAGTGCGCATTCGTCACACGGCAATAGGGCTGAACTACATCGACGTTTACTTCCGAACAGGGCTTTATAAAGCAGCAAACTATCCTTTTATCCCTGGAATGGAAGCGGCGGGTATTGTTGAAGCGGTTGGCTCTGCCGTTACAGATTTAGCGGTTGGCGACCGTGTTGCTTATGGGGTTAGCCTTGGCGCGTATGCCGAAACCCGTCTGATTGATGCGGAACGAGTCGTTAAAATTCCGCAAGGTGTGAGTGATTCTGTTGCTGCGGCAATGATGCTTAAAGGCATGACTGCACAGTATTTATTACGTCAAACCTACCCTGTAAAAGCAGGCGATACAATTTTATTTCACGCAATTGCGGGCGGTGTGGGATTAATTGCTTGTCAGTGGGCGAAAAAGCTCGGTGCGACGGTTATCGGTACTGTTAGTAGTGCGGAAAAAGCGGAATTAGCCAAAGCGCATGGTTGCGACCATACGATTATTTACACGAAAGAAAATTTCGTTGAACGGGTAAAAGCATTAACCGATGGGAAAGGCGTAGCCGTCGTTTATGATTCGGTGGGCAATGATACCTTTATGCAATCCTTAGATTGTTTGCAACCGTTAGGCATGTTAGTCAGTTTTGGGCAATCATCTGGCGTTGTCCCCCCCTTAGATATTGGCATACTCAGCGCGAAAGGTTCATTATTCTTAACCCGTCCTACTTTAATGAGTTATACCGCTACCCGCCAACAATTTTTGACTTGTGCGACAGATTTATTCTCCGTCGTTGCGTCAGGGGCAGTCAAGATTGATGTCAATCAAACTTTTGCGTTAAAAGATGCGGCTAAAGCGCATGAGGCTTTAGAATCTCGGCAAACGACAGGGTCAACCGTGTTATTACCTTAAAATTTAGGCAAAAAAGACCTGCTAGGTTTTAAAAACCTAGCAGGTCTCTGTTTTGTTTTATAAAACTCGCCGAACTCAAGTTGCTAGCTTTTCAAATCCTAGCAGGTCTTTTTTTGTCTGAATCAGAATTCACAGAATTTTCAGAATTAGCAGAATTAAAAAGCGTGATTCGCATTAATTTCTTGGTTTGAGGGTTTTAAATCCTGCTAATCCTGAAAATCCTGATTCAGACAAGCTGTTGTCTTTTTAAAATAAACTCGTAGAACTCAGGTTAGCTTATTTTTACCCGTTTTAATCTCTTCTAATCCCCAAGCACATAATATCATTGCAATAATACACAACAATGCTGCAAGGGTAAAACTGATTTGCGCCCCCAAGAATGACCAACTATAACCACTCAACCATGTGCCCATCGCGCCACCTGCTCCATATCCTAAACCACTGTATAGTGCTTGTCCTCGACTACTGGTGTTGCCTATAAAGTAATGATGCATAAATTGCACAGCAACACCGTGATAGAGTCCAAAGCTAGCCGCATGTAAAAGTTGCGAAAAGACAATCACTATCATCAGTTCTGCATAATAACCAACGACTAACCAGCGTATTGCTGCTAATGCAAAACAGAGAATTAAGAGCGTTTTTAACTGAAAATGTCGCAGTAGATGATGCATACCCCAGAAAACTATTACCTCTGCAGCCACACTTAATGCCCATAAATAGCCAATAATTTCACGGCTATAGTGATTCTCTTCTAAATGTAATGTGAAAAAGGTGTAGTAAGGGGTATGGCTGGCTTGCATGAGAAAAAAAGCAATGATTAACACAATTACAGGACGGCGTTTTAAAAGTTGCCAAAAAATAACGCTGTCAGCTTTATGCGTTGTTGCGGTGGTGTTGGCGAGCGTGTGCTCAGGGGGAGCAGGAACGGTAAAGCTGGCGATAAAAATCAGTGCAAATGTGCTGGCGAGTAAATAAGGTACTAAATATACACCATATTTATCAAGTAAATATCCCGTTGTAGTAACAGTAATAATAAATCCGATAGACCCCCATAGACGAATACGGGTGTATTGGTGTTTTTTTTCGCCAAGATGGGCAAGTGTTGTCACTTCCATTTGTGGAATGCAGGCGTTCCAAAAAAAGCTAAAGCCTATCATCACGGTCACAAAGGCAAGAAAATGTTCTACATAGAAAACCCCTAAAAAACAGAATAATGCGCCAATAGAACCTAAGCGGATAAGACGGACATGTTCGCCTGTTCGATCCGCTATCCAGCTCCATAAAGTGGGCGCAATAATTTTTGTCGCCATTGGAATCGCAACAAGTTGTCCAATGGTTTGCGCATCAAAACCCAGTGAGTGTAAATATAACCCCCAGTAAGGTAATAGCACGCCAAGACTGGTAAAGTAAATGAGGTAAAAACTGGAAAGTCGCCAGTAGAGCATAACGCATTAACTATCTAAATAAGTTGGTGAATGAAGGCTAGGGCGTGTTAATTGTCCCTGTTGGGTTCAGGGTTTCTCGGTAGGTGGTTGCCCATTTGGAAAAGTCTTCGTGATTGATAGGGGGGGAGTAAAAGTAGCCTTGTGCACAGTCACAACCATGGTCGCGGAGAAAATCGCGTTGTTCCTCGTTTTCTACCCCTTCAGCAATCACATTTAAGCCTAAGGCATGTGCCATGTCGATAGTTGCAACCGTAATGGCGATATCTTCAGGTTCAGAAACAACGCCTTTTATGAAAGATTTATCAATCTTAAGACTATCAACAGGGAAGCGACGTAAATAACTGAGGGATGAGTAACCCGTTCCAAAGTCGTCAATGGTCACACGAATTCCCATATCTTTAAATTGTTTAAGGGTTCTTACAGCAGATTCGGTATCCTCAAGCAGTAAACTTTCAGTGAGTTCTAGTTCTAAATATTCAGCGGCTACTCCTGACATGGTTAAGGCTTCTTTCACTGATTCGAGTAGATGTTTATTGCGAAATTGGGTTGCTGAGAGATTAACAGCGACATGTTTAATGGATAAGCCTTCGTCTTGCCACTTTTTCAGTTGTTTTAACGCTGTTTGTAAAATCCATTCTCCAATTTTAATGATGATGCCTGTGTCTTCTAAGATAGGAATAAATTTTAATGGGGACATCAGTCCATATTTAGGGTGATAAAAGCGGACTAGGGCTTCTACCCCTAATAATGCTTTATTTTGTAAGTCAATTTGAGGTTGATATACCAGTACAAAATTGTTTTGTTCTATCCCGCGATTGAGTTCTGCTTCAATTTGTAAGCGCGACATGGCTTCAGCGTGCATATTACTATTGAACACGCTATAACAGGATTTTCCGCCCGCTTTTGCCCGATACATGGCAATGTCAGCATCGCGTAATAAGTCATTGCTAGATTGATGATAGGTGCTGTAAGCAATGCCAATGCTGGCAGAAGTTTGGACTTCGTAGCCGTCTAGTAAAAAGGCTTGAGCGACTTCATTGTTAATGGTACGTGCAAGACGAATGGCATCGGTTAAATTAGAAAGTTCGTCCAGCAGTATCATGAATTCGTCACCGCCCGAGCGTGCAAGTAGTCCATTAGATGGTAAGCAGTTTTGTAGGCGTAGTGCGATTTCCATAATCAGCCAGTCGCCCATGTCGGGGCCTAGACTTTCGTTGACAACTCTAAACCTATCTAAATCAATGTATAAAACGGCAATTCTATAATTTTTATTATTTTGTACATTGAGCATTGCCCGTTCTAATGATTCAAGAAAAAAGTGTCGGTTGGGGAGTCCTGTGAGTTGGTCGGATTGGCTTGCCTGTAGTAATTGTTGTTCAGCAAGTTTGTAAGCACTTAAATCATGGGCTTCTACTAATATCCAAATCACCTCGCTTTGTGAATTCACAATTGGAGTCACGGCTACTTCTAGGGTCGTTGCTTTATTCGTTCTTCCTTTAATATTGATTTCATATTTTGCGGTTTTAGCGCGGCGGGCAATGCGAATGGCGATATGAAAACGGCGGCGTAATTTATCGGTGAGTTTATTCCATGGAATATCCCATGCGGGTGTGCTAACAACTTCCTCATGAGATAAACCTAGAAAAGTTAGTGCATTATCATTAATTTCAATAATAGTCCCCACTGAATTGAGCAAACACAGTGGGGTTGAGGCTTGCATAAAAGCAGAAAGAAATTTATTTCCTGTTTCCTGAAATTGGTGCAAGGTTTCAAAATGATGCACCATTTGCTTGATGAGTGCCCAACTGATATGAGCTTTATTAATATATTCGGTTCGTAGCGAATCTAAACGTGGTGCTGCTTTAGGAAACCAAGATTTAATCAGAAAAATGATAGGGGCAGTTGTGTATTCATATAACCAATCTATAAAACTTTGTTGACTTTCATCATAAAAAGCGATTAGAAAAATACCATAGTTATTTTTTTTAATTAATCGTATCGCATTTTCATGATTGGGTGCCCATTCCATCGTTACAGGATCATCCTGTTGTTCATCGACTAATTGGCGAAGTTTTAAATAATCTTGACCATCTTTTTCTATAAGCAGAATTCGCACGGAAAGCCTTTTCTATACATGTGATTGATAGGTGAGTGAGTCATTCTATAGCAAACGTATTATAAAACGACATGGAGGACTGGCAGTCCTCACAGAACTGCTAGTCCTAGATTTAAATCACTTTATGGTACGGTTACTATATTTGCCCTATCGATGCAATGACTCATTTGTGTTAAGTGATAATAAATTATCAAGGTATAAAATTGTGATGTCCTCTCAACTACCCCGTATTGCATTAACAACTGGTGAACCTGCTGGTATCGGTATCGATATTAGCCTAGCACTAGCACAACTGTCTTTACCCGCGCATATCGTAGCATTTACCGACCCGCAATTAGCCAATGAACGTGCACAACAATTGGGGATGACACTTCGCTTTGATGTACAAGAAAGACATCAGTCTAGTCCACAACAGGCAGGGGTTTTAAAAATTAAACCGTTATCCCTAGCTGTTCCCTGTCAAACAGGCGTGCTAGACCCCCGTAATGCACACTATGTACTGACCATGCTCCAACAGGCTTGTCAAGGATGTATGGAAAATCAATTTGATGCGCTGGTGACAGCCCCTGTTCATAAAGGTGTTATTAATAAGGCTGGAATCCCTTTTAGCGGACATACTGAATTTTTTGCAGAACAAACGGGCACAGCTGAAGTAGTGATGATGTTGAGATCAACACATCTTGCCGTTGCACTTGTTACAACACATTTACCTTTAACTCAAGTAAGTGCTGCCATCACACAGGAAAAATTAACTAATGTTATCCAAATCTTACATAAAGACTTACAAACACGTTTTGGACGCAAAACCCCGCACATTCTTGTCTGTGGGCTAAATCCACATGCAGGCGAAGGTGGTTATTTAGGGCAAGAAGAAATTACAACGATTATTCCCGTTTTAGAAATGCTCCGAAAACAGGGAATGCAACTCACAGGACCAGTCCCCGCAGATACGGCTTTTACGGAACAGATGTTACAAAGTGTAGATGTCGTTTTAACCATGTATCATGATCAAGGATTACCTGTGTTAAAACAACAAAGTTTTGGAGATGCGGTTAATATTACGTTGGGATTACCCATTATTCGGACTTCTGTTGATCATGGCACAGCATTAACCTTAGCAGGCACAGGCAAAGCACAAGCAGATAGCTTATTAAGTGCAGTGAAAATGGCAATAAAGATGATTAACGCACAATATTAGAATAATTCTAAAATTAACTTAATAAACGTTACGTTAGTAAACCTGATTATTTTTGTTGGTTTTTTTAGCCGTTTTTTTTAATCTGAATGATAAAATTACTATATGCTTTCTGCGTATTTCAGCTTAAAATACGCATTCCATTCTCCTAGTGGGCAACCAAGAGGGTAATACCAAGTCATGTTGGAAGCTTATTTTCCTATACTTTTATTTATCATAATTGGCCTTGTAGTCGGCATCGCGCCTATTGGTATCGGTTTCCTAATGGGAGCGCATAAACCTGATCAAGAAAAGAATTCTCCCTACGAATGCGGTTTCGAAGCATTTGAAGATGCACGGATGAAATTCGATGTACGTTACTACCTCGTTGCCATTCTCTTTATTATTTTCGACTTAGAAATTGCGTTTCTCTTTCCATGGGCGATAGTCTCCGATCAACTGGGTTGGTTTGGTTTTACTGCCATGATGATATTCTTAGGTATCTTGGTTGTTGGCTTTATCTATGAGTGGAAGAAAGGGGCTTTGGAATGGGAATAATTGAAGGTGTTTTAGAAGAGGGTATCGTCACAACAACGGCTGATAAACTCATCAATTGGGGACGAACTGGCTCTTTATGGCCGATGACTTTCGGTCTTGCCTGTTGTGCCGTTGAAATGATGCAAGCAGGCGCGTCACGTTACGACCTAGACCGCTTTGGTATCGTCTTCCGCCCTAGCCCACGTCAATCAGACGTGATGATTGTTGCAGGGACACTCGTTAATAAAATGGCACCTGCTTTACGTAAAGTTTACGACCAAATGCCTGAACCTCGCTGGGTTATTTCCATGGGTTCCTGTGCGAATGGGGGTGGCTACTACCACTATTCCTATTCAGTTGTTCGTGGTTGTGACCGTATTGTGCCTGTTGATATTTATGTTCCTGGTTGCCCGCCGACTGCAGAAGCCCTTCTATACGGCATTCTCCAACTCCAAAATAAAATCCGTCGCACGAATACTATTGCACGTGCCAGTTAAACCGAAGGGTCTTATTCTCTATGTCTAACGCACAAGAAATACTACTGACACGTTTACAGCAACACTTTGGCGTAACGCTCCAACAATCCTGTATTAAGCTAGACGAAATCACTATTGAAGTAAGTAGCAGTCAACTTCTCAGCACTTGCCAATGTTTACGTGACGACTTTGGTTTTTCAATCCTGATTGACCTTTGCGGGATAGACTACCTGAATTATGGGATTGCCGATTGGGAACCTTCATCCCGTGTGACAGGGACAGGATTTAGTCGTGGTGTAAGCACAGCTATCTATCAAGAAAACACCGAAGCCACTCAACGTCGTTATGCGGTGGTTTACCACCTGCTTTCTATTCAACATAATCAACGCTTACGTTTACGAGTATTTACCGACGGCGAACCACCACGAATTCCTTCCGTTATTGACATTTGGAATGTAGCCAATTGGTACGAACGTGAAGCCTTTGATATGTATGGTATCCTCTTTGAAGGACATCCCGATTTACGACGCATTCTTACCGATTATGGCTTTATTGGGCATCCATTCCGCAAAGATTTCCCCTTAAATGGTTATGTCGAAATGCGTTATGATCCAGAGAAAAAACGGGTTATTTACCAGCCTGTTACGATTGAGAATCGCGTGCTTGTGCCGAAAGTCATTCGTCACGACAACCGTTATGTAGATTAATTCACTGAATTTTACACGTAATCTCGTGTTTTCTGTTTGCACCCGTCAAGGCAAAGCAACGAGCTATTGACTAAGGAAGTACAAAATGCCTGAAATTCGTAACTACACCATGAATTTTGGACCCCAGCACCCCGCCGCACATGGGGTGTTGCGTTTAGTCTTGGAGTTAGATGGCGAAGTAATTGAGCGTGCTGACCCACACATTGGCTTGTTGCACCGTGCCACTGAAAAATTGGCAGAAAACAAGCCGTTTAACCAATCTGTCCCCTACATGGATCGTTTAGATTACGTTTCCATGATGTGTAATGAACACGCTTATGTGATGGCAATTGAGCGGATGCTTGGGATTGAACCGCCTATTCGCGCCAAATACATCCGCGTCATGTTCGATGAAATTACCCGTATTCTAAACCACCTTATGTGGTTAGGTGCGCACGCATTAGACATCGGCGCGATGACCGTCTTCTTGTACGCTTTCCGTGAACGTGAAGACTTAATGGACTGTTACGAAGCAGTTTCTGGGGCGCGGATGCACGCTGCTTATTATCGTCCTGGTGGTGTTTACCGCGATTTACCCGACGTGATGGCACCTTATGAAGTTTCTAAATGGCATAATCCTAAAGAAGTTGATCGGTTAAATGCGCATCGTCGTGGCTCATTATTAGACTTTATCGAAGCCTTCACAGAACGTTTTCCCGCTTACGTTGATGAGTATGAAACCCTGTTAACAGAGAATCGTATTTGGAAACAACGGACTGTCGGCATTGGTGTGGTTACACCAGAACGCGCGTTACAATTAGGCTTTTCTGGGGTTTTATTGCGAGGTTCAGGGATTGAATGGGACTTACGTAAAAAACAACCTTACGAAGTTTATGACCGTCTCGATTTTGATATTCCTGTGGGTGTCAATGGCGATTGTTATGACCGTTACTTAGTCCGTATCGAAGAGATGCGCCAGTCTAATCACATCATTAAACAGTGTATTGATTGGTTACGTAAAAATCCCGGTCCTGTGATGGTGGATGACAATAAAGTAACCTCGCCACGCCGAGAAACGATGAAAGGGGATATGGAATCCTTAATTCATCATTTCAAACTGTTCACAGAAGGCTACAGCGTGCCAGCAGGAGAAGTTTACTCTGCGGTCGAACATCCTAAAGGCGAGTTTGGCATTTACTTAGTGTCGGATGGTTCAAATAAACCTTACCGTTTAAAAATTCGTGCACCTGGTTTCCCACATCTCGCCGCAATGGACGAATTGTCTAAAGGACACATGTTAGCCGACGTGGTGGCAATTATCGGTACGATAGATATTGTTTTTGGTGAAATTGACCGTTAAACATTGCACCTTTAATAAGACTTGGAAACAAATCCGATGGCAGAACAAACAGTTTCTACGACTCCTCTTACTTACATCAGCAAACCGCATAAAGGAATGGCAGACAAATTACTGTCAGCTGATATTAAAGCGCAAATTGACCGTTGGATTGCAAAATATCCCAGCGATTGGAAACGCTCCGCCGTAATGCCTGCACTCACTCTTGTGCAAGATGCAAATGGGGGTTGGCTTACTACAGAACTAATGGATGCGATTGCCGATTACTTAGGCATGGAACCCATTGCCGTTTATGAAGTGGCAACCTTCTATTCTATGTATGAACACAAACCTGTTGGGCGTTATAAAATTTGTGTTTGTACAAATGTTTCCTGTATGTTGTGCGGTTCTGATGAAATCGTTGAGCATTTGCAACATAAATTAGGTGTCGGTTTTGGTGAGGTGACAGCTGACGGCAAATTCAGTTTAAAAGAAGTCGAATGCCTCGCTGCTTGTGGTGGTGCGCCAATGATGCAAATTGGCAATAAATACTATGAAAACTTAACCCCTGCCAAAGTAGATGAAATTCTAGCGAGTCTGGAGTAACGATTATGGCAAATGAAGTCTGTTTCCAGCATATTCATTTAGAAAAGTCTTGGACACTCCCTGTTTATGAAAGTGTCGAAGGCTACAGCGTTTGGCGTAAGATTCTCCAAGAAAAAACACCGCCACAACAAATTATTGATCAAGTAAAAGCATCTGGTCTGCGTGGACGTGGTGGTGCAGGGTTCTCCACAGGATTAAAATGGAGCTTCATGCCAAAAAGTCCTGATATTCAAAAATATCTGGTTTGCAATTCTGACGAAGGTGAACCAGGCACTTTTAAAGACCGCGATATATTGCGTTATAACCCTCATGCGGTTATTGAAGGTATGGCAATTGCCGCTTATACCATCGGTGCAACGGTCGCCTACAACTACATGCGCGGTGAATTCCGCGAATCTATTGAGCGTTTTGAAGCCGCTTTACAAGAAGCCTATGATGCAGGGTTGTTAGGCAAAAATATTTTAGGTTCTGGTGTTGATGTTGACCTTTATACTCACCACGGCGCAGGGGCTTATATTTGCGGTGAAGAAACTGCCCTGTTAGAGTCCATTGAAGGAAAAAAAGGTCAACCTCGTTATAAACCCCCATTTCCTGCTAGTTATGGTTTATTCGGCAAACCAACCACCATTAACAACACAGAAACATTTGCCTCTGTCCCTACAATTTTAAGAAAAGGGGCGGATTGGTTCTTAGGCTTAGGTAAGCCAAATAATGGTGGTTCTAAAATTTTTGCCATTTCTGGGCATGTGAATAAACCAGGAAATTATGAAATTCCCATGGGCACACCCTTCTCTGAATTATTAGCAATGGCTGGCGGTATCCGTACAGGACACCAATTAAAAGCGGTTATCCCTGGGGGTTCATCTGTTCCCGTCTTAAAAGGCGATGTGATGATGCAACTCACTATGGACTATGATTCCATTGCGAAAGCAGGTTCTATGTTAGGTTCTGGTGCTGTCATTGTCATGGATGAAACCACTGACATGGTGCGTGTATTAGACCGTATTTCTTACTTCTACTATGAAGAATCTTGTGGACAATGTACGCCCTGTCGTGAAGGGACAGGCTGGTTACACCGTGTTGTCCATCGTATTCGTATAGGACAAGGTAAGCCCGAAGATTTAGAATTATTAAGCAATATTGCAAATAAAATCATGGGTAGAACAATTTGCGCCTTAGGTGACGCGGCTTCTATGCCAGTATTAAGTTTTGTCCGTGAATTTCCTGAAGAA
Organism: Beggiatoa alba B18LD; assembly: GCF_000245015.1. Taxonomy (NCBI): domain Bacteria; kingdom Pseudomonadati; phylum Pseudomonadota; class Gammaproteobacteria; order Thiotrichales; family Thiotrichaceae; genus Beggiatoa; species Beggiatoa alba. The sequence goes on from NZ_JH600070.1 coordinate 2,275,558, forward strand.
TTTCAATACTACATTGAACACGGTCATTCCATGCTGGATGCAAAGCGTGCTCAGGCCGCTTAATCCCTGATTTTAAGCATGATAACGTTAGTATAATAAGCGTATTACCCTACTATTTGGTGATTGAAGAATGGCAACCATTGAAATAGACGGCAAGACTTACGAAGCAGAACCCGGCACGATGTTGATTAAAGTCACAGATGCAAATGGGATCGATATTCCACGTTTTTGCTATCACAAAAAGCTGTCGGTAGCCGCTAACTGCCGTATGTGCCTCGTTGAAGTGGAAAAAGCCCCGAAGCCCATGCCTGCCTGTGCGACACCTGTCATGGACGGGATGAAGGTTTATACCCGTTCAACGAAAGCCCTGTTAGCACAAAAAGCGGTGATGGAGTTTCTACTCATCAACCACCCGCTCGACTGTCCTATCTGTGACCAAGGCGGTGAATGCGAGTTGCAAGATATTGCCATCGGTTATGGCGGTGATGCGTCTAACTACCAAGAAGGTAAGCGAGTTGTTGCCGATAAGAACCTAGGTCCTCTTGTTGCGACAGAAATGACCCGTTGCATTCACTGTACTCGTTGTGTGCGTTTTAGCGAAGAAATCGCGGGAACAACAGAATTAGGGGCAACAGGTCGTGGCGAACATACTAAGATTGGGACTTATGTTGCAAAAACAGTAAATTCTGAATTATCAGGCAATATTGTTGACCTCTGTCCCGTTGGCGCGCTAACAAATAAAGTGTTCCGTTTCTCTGCCCGCGCGTGGGAAATGCAGCAATATGATGGGATTGCGCCACATGATGGAATTGGCTCACATGTACATTTACATGTCCGTCGTGGCGAAGTGATGCGCTTAGTTCCCAAAGAAAATGAAGCGATTAATGAAGTCTGGTTATCTGACCGTGACCGTTACAGCTATACCGCTTTAAAAGCCGCTGACCGTTTAACTGTTCCAATGATTAAGAAGGACGGACAATGGCATGAAACTGATTGGGAAACGGCATTAAGTGTTGCTGTTGATGGCTTGAAAAAAGTCATTAAAACCCATCAAAGTAAAGCAATTGGTGCATTAGCAAGTGCCACCGCAACATTAGAAGAATTATATTTATTACAAAAACTAATGCGTGGGATTGGCAGTAATAATATTGACCATCGATTACGGCAAACAGATTTCAGCCAGCAAGAATTTGCGCCGTTATACCCTTCATTAGGTCAATCAATTAGCGATTTAGAAGCATCAAATGCCGTTTTAGTAATTGGTTCACATATTCGTAAAGAACAACCTTTATTAAACCACCGTTTACGTAAGGCAAGTTTACGGGGGGGCAAGGTGATGTTTGTAAACCCTGTTCGCTATGAATTCAATTATCCTGTTGCCGCAGAGTTAATTAGTTCCCCTGAACAACTGGTTATTCATTTAGCAGGGATTGCAAAAGCATTATTATTGAAACAGCCAGCAACTGTGCCTACAGGTATTGAATCTCTTGTAGCTTCAATAAATCCTGACACGACACAACAACAAATTGCGACCTACCTATCAGCGGGTGAGCGAAGTACTTTATTATTAGGTGCATTAGCAACCAGTCATCCTCAATATGCGATTATCAACGCATTAGCCAATGCGATTGCTCAATTAAGCAATAGTAAATTAGGTTATTTGGCTGAATCAGCTAATACGGTGGGCGCATACTTAGCAGGCGTTTTACCACATCGTGGTGCTGCGGGTGAATCTCTAAAAACAGCAGGGCTAGATGCACAGGCGTTATTAACCGACAACGGTGTAAAAGGTTATGTCTTATTAGGTGTTGAACCTGAACTAGACAGTATTTGGGGAACAGCAACACTTCAAACCCTAAAACAAGCTGATTTTGTTGTCTCTATCACCGCTTACTGTACGCCTGCAATAGAAAGCTATGCCCATGTTGTACTGCCAATGAGCTTGTTTGCAGAAACGTCAGGTACGTTTGTGAATACTGAAGGAAAATGGCAAAGCTTTACAGGTGCAGTGAAGCCTACAGGAGAAATTCGCCCCGCATGGAAAATACTGCGTGTGCTTGGCAATCTCTTTAATTTGGCAGGATTCGACTATGTTTCTTCAGAAGAAGTACGTGATGAATTAAAACAACAAGTTGGAGACAGAGCAAATGCGGTTACAACAAACAGTATTCGCTTACCAACTGCCTTGCCTACCAGCCAAATCAATGGCGAGTTACAACGCATTACTGAATTACCGCTATATGCAGTGGATGCTTTAGTCAGACGTGCTGATGCACTACAAAACACGACAGATGCAAAAACAACACAAGGTATTCATTTAAATACCCTGACCCTTAATAAGCAAGGATTAGGTAAAGCAGCACAAGTTAAAGTTAAACAAGGTGATGCAACGCTTCAATTAGCGATTGTGATTGATGAACGTGTTCCTGATGATTGCGCCCTGATTTATGCAGGACAGGAAACAACGGCTGTGTTAGGTTCATGGCATGGTCGTTTAAAACTCAGTGTTGCATAGGTCATGAAGTGGAGTAAGGATAAAAACCTTATCCTTACTGCCTTACTTAACGAATAACCCTACAGTTTTCAGTAAATACGGACTTCCCCATGCTTGAAACACTCTATTACATCATTAAGATTGTTGCCATTGTCTTGCCTTTGATGGGATGTGTGGCTTACTTAACGCTCGCAGAGCGTAAAGTCATCGGTTATATTCAAATTCGCATAGGCCCTAACCGTGTTAATTTGTTAGGTTTGAGAGGGGTTGGACAGCCTTTAGCGGACGCGATTAAGTTAATGTTTAAGGAAATTATTATTCCTTCTAATGCAAATCGCTTTCTCTTCTTATCTGCACCTGTTCTCTCTATCGCGCCTGCACTTGCTGCATGGGCGGTTATTCCATTTGCAGAAGGATTAGTTCTGACTGATATTAACGCAGGACTGTTATACATCCTTGCAATGACATCACTTGGGGTTTATGGAGTAATTATTGCGGGTTGGGCATCTAACTCTAAATACGCATTTTTAGGGGCAATGCGCTCTGCTGCACAAATTGTTGCGTATGAAATTGCAATGGGGTTTGCTTTAGTGGGCGTGTTGATGGCAGCACATAGCCTAAACCTTAGTCAAATTGTCTTAAAACAATCTGGTAGTATCCTTCACTGGTATTGGTTGCCCTTATTCCCGCTGTTTATTATTTATTTCATTTCTGCAGTTGCAGAGACAAACCGTGCTCCCTTTGACGTTGCTGAAGGGGAATCTGAAATTGTCGCAGGTTTCCATGTGGAATATTCAGGGATGTTATTCGCGGTATTCTTCCTTGCAGAATATGCCAATATGATTCTAGTGTCTGCCCTTGCCGCACTCATGTTCCTCGGTGGCTGGTTATCTCCTTTCCAAGGCATCTCCGCATTTGATGGTACTTTCTTAGCACAACATGGCTTTATTTGGTTTGCCTTAAAAGTATCTCTGTTCTTATTCCTATTTTTATGGTTCCGTGCAACATTCCCCCGTTATCGTTATGACCAAATTATGCGTTTAGGTTGGAAAGTCTTTATCCCTATTACAATTGTTTGGATTGTTGTTATTGGGGTTGCTGTGGTTGCTAAATTGCCACCTTGGTTTGCATAAAGGTTTACTAGATTATGAACAGAGCATTGAATTACTTAAAAAGCCTTTTCTTGTGGGAATTAGTAAAAGGGATGCAGTTAACAGGGCGTTACCTGTTTGATAGAAAGATTACCGTTCAGTATCCTGATGAAAAAACCCCTTTATCACATCGTTTCCGTGGCTTACATGCGTTACGGCGTTATCCTAATGGCGAAGAGCGTTGTATCGCTTGTAAACTATGTGAAGCTGTCTGTCCTGCAGTTGCTATCACGATTGATTCTGCTGTGCGTGAAGATGGCACACGACGTACAACACGCTATGATATTGACTTAACAAAGTGTATTTTCTGCGGTTTTTGTGAAGAATCCTGTCCAGTTGACTCCATTGTTGAAACACGTATTTTTGAATATCACGGTGAACAACGTGGTGATTTATTAATGACCAAGGAAAAATTACTGGCTGTTGGCGATAGAATGGAGAAGCAGTTAGCCGCTGATCGTGCTAAGGATTCACGTTATCGTTAATACTTTGCTTCTCCTTAGCTCAATAAGGAGAAATACTTATGCGGTTTATGAAAGTTCTACTTTTTCCTTTATTATTGGGAATTGCACCAGTAGCGTATTCAGAACCTACCCTGCCAGCAGGGCTACCAGAAAAAGAATATTATGAAAATGGGGCTTTACATTTTGAATATTCTTATCTGAGCGGTAAATTTCACGGTTTAGTACGTGAGTTTTATGAGACAGGGGAGAAAAAAGGGGAATTCAATTATAAAGATGGCAAGTTGATTTCTTCTAAAGAATTTCTTAAAGACGGCAAACTAGAACGTGAAATCAAGATAGTAGATGGTAATCGGCAAGAAACTCAAATTCAGTTTTATCAAACTGGTGAGAAATTGCGTGAGCGAACACTGCTTAATAATAAGTTGAATGGGCAGGAAACTGAGTATTACCAAAATGGGCAGTTAAAGGCTGTTCGTAATTATCGAAATGATAAACGTCATGGTAACGCTAAAGGTTATCATAATAACGGTAAGTTGCAGGGAGATTGGGAGTTTTTGGATGGTGAGCCTATCTCTGCCCTTATTTATTATCGTAGCGGTGAATTATGGATGAAGCACCATTTTGAAAATGGCAAGCTCAATGGGATTACGGAAGAGTACGATAAAAGCGGTAAGTTAGTTGCCGAGCGGTACTATGAGGATGATCGCCTTGTAAAACGCCAACGTGTGACAGGTTTCAGACTTTGGTAATGAGTCATTTGGTTCAAACAAAAACAGCATAGAGTACTATATGATATCTGAAAAACTTCTTTTTTATCTTTTCTCCCTCGTTTTGGTGTTTGCCGCTAGCCGTGTGATTAGTGTTCGTAACCCTGTTCATGCTGCTATGTTTTTGGTGCTGGCATTTTTCTCATCGGCCGCTATTTGGTTGCTATTGCATGCAGAATTTCTCGCAATTGCTTTAGTACTGGTTTATGTTGGTGCGGTCATGGTGTTGTTCCTTTTCGTTGTGATGATGTTAGACATTAATATCACAGTCTTAAGAGAAGGATTTACACGCTACTTGCCTATTGGTGCATTTGTGAGTGCGCTGATTCTTATCCAAATGGTTTTAGTCTTGTGGAATGCAAAAGGTCATGCGGTTGAACCCATTGGTATGATGATCGATGGTAAATCGAATACTGAAGCAATTGCTCAAGTGCTTTACACGACTTACGTTTATCCATTTGAAATTGCAGCAGTGATTTTGTTAGTTGCTATTATTGCCGCAATTACCTTGACTATGCGTTCTTCCCGTCGCACAAAGTATCTGACACCTGAAAAGCAGATTCATGTTCGCCGTGCAGACCGTATTCGCCTTGTTAAGATGCCAGCCGAAAAGAAGGACTAATTCCCATGCTTGTTCTTTCTGACTTCCTAATTTTAGGAGCGGTTTTATTTTGTCTGAGTGTAGCCGGTATTTTTCTTAATCGAAAGAATGTCATTATTTTATTAATGTGCATTGAGCTGATGTTACTCGCAGTCAATATGAACTTTATCGCTTTTTCCTATTTTAATGCAGATATCACAGGACAGATTTTTGTATTTTTCATCCTCACTGTTGCTGCTGCTGAATCTGCTATTGGATTAGCTATCCTAGTCGTCTTATTCCGTAATAAGAATACGATTAACGTTGAAGACTTAGACAGCATGAAGGGTTGATATGCAAACAATTTACCTGACTATTGTGCTGGCACCTTTGGTAGGTGCGATTACTGCGGGATTGTTTTCCGTTAGCCGTCGTACCGCACATACGGTGACCATTCTTGGCGTTGCAATCGCCTGTATTCTCTCCATATTTACCTTTAAGTACATCGCTATTGATGGAAATGAGCCTTTTAATCAAACCTTATACACTTGGTTAGTCTCAGGTGGTATTCGTTTTGAGGTTGGCTTTTTAGTTGATACCTTAACCGCTACCATGATGGTTGTAGTGACCTTTGTCTCTTTAATGGTACATATCTATACCATCGGTTATATGGCTGATGATGCTGGTTATCAACGATTCTTTAGTTACATTTCGTTGTTTACCTTTTCCATGTTGATGTTGGTTATGTCAAATAACTTCCTACAGCTCTTCTTTGGTTGGGAAGCTGTTGGTTTGGTATCTTATCTCCTCATTGGCTTCTGGTTTCAACGTGACACCGCAATCTATGCAAATTTAAAAGCTTTTTTAGTAAATCGTGTTGGTGATTTCGGCTTTTTATTAGGCATCGCGGCCGTATTGATGTACTTCAATAGCCTTAACTACGCTGAAGTCTTCGCACAAACAGAAACATTTAAAGACACAACAATACAAATTATTCCAAGTTGGGATTGGTCATTAATGACGGTCATTTGTATTTTGTTATTTATTGGGGCGATGGGTAAATCTGCACAAGTTCCGTTACATGTGTGGCTGCCAGACTCTATGGAAGGTCCTACCCCCATTTCTGCATTAATTCATGCGGCAACAATGGTGACAGCGGGTATTTTCATGGTTTCCAGAATGTCACCGCTGTTTGAGTTGAGTGAAACAGCATTAAGTTTTGTATTAGTGATTGGTTCTATTACTGCTCTCTTCATGGGATTCTTAGGGCTAGTACAAAATGATATTAAGCGTGTAGTTGCTTATTCTACGCTGTCTCAATTGGGATATATGACAGTTGCATTAGGGGCATCTGCGTATGCAGCAGGCATTTTCCACTTAATGACCCATGCTTTTTTTAAAGCTTTATTATTCTTAGCAGCGGGTTCTGTCATTATTGCCATGCACCATGAGCAAGATATTCGTAAGATGGGCGGTTTATATAAATACATGCCGATTACTTATATCACTTCATTAATTGGTTCGTTAGCATTGATTGGTTTTCCTGGGTTTGCTGGTTTCTTCTCTAAGGATGCCATTATTGAAGCCGCACATCATGCAAGTGAAATGGGACGTACTGGGGCAGGTTTTGCGTATTTCTCTGTCTTAATTGGTGTCTTTATCACCGCTTTGTATAGTTTCCGTATGTTTTTTCTCGTTTTCCATGGAAAAGAGCGTATTGATGAACATACACGTGAACATCTGCATGAAACCCCCGCTGTTGTTACCCTTCCGCTGATATTACTGGCAATACCTTCTATTATCATAGGTGCATTGTTTGTAGAACCAATGTTATATAGCAAGTTCTTTGAAGGCGCGATTTTTGTTGAGGAAACACATCGTGTTTTTGAAGCAGAAGAATATCATGGCGTTTTAGCCTTTATTAAGCATGGGATGATGATGCCACCTTTCTGGTTGGCAATGGGCGGATTATTTACAGCGGCTTATCTTTATCTGATTCATCCTCAACTCGTCACACGTATTACGCAACTATCTGTTGTGCAAAAGATTCAAAAAGTGCTACTCAATAAATATGGATTTGACCAATTTAATGAATGGTTCTTTGCGGGCGGTGCGCGACACGTTGGAACATGGTTATGGCGATTTGGTGACGTAAAAACAATTGATGGTTATATCGTCAATGGGTCAGCAAAAGTGGTTGCTTGGCTATCAGGTACAATCCGACATGTACAAACGGGGCTGTTATATCATTATGCGTTTGCCATGATTATCGGGCTTGCTGTCTTACTTAGTGTGTTTGTCCTTTACGGTACTGCTTAATTTAAGGAAAACAGGATGTTTGCTGACTTACCTTTACTCAGTTTATTAATTTGGCTGCCTATTCTTGGTGGTTTTTGGGTGTTAGCAGTGGGTCGTCAGGACAATAGTGGCACCACAGCAAAACCCGTGGCATTGGCAATTTCCATCGTCACTTTTGTGTTGTCATTACCACTTTTCTTTGGTTTTGATAGCACAACCCCTGCTATGCAGTTCAGTGAAAGATTGGCATGGATTCCTTCATTTAACATCTATTATCATTTAGGTGTTGATGGTATATCTATGCCTCTGATTATATTAACGACCTTTACAACCGTTCTTGTTGTATTAGCAGGTTGGGAAGTTATTCAATATAAATCAGCTCAATACATGGCATCTTTCCTGATAATGGAAGGTGTCATGATTGGTGTGTTTGCGTCATTAGATGCAATTCTCTTTTATGTTATGTTTGAAGCGATGTTAGTGCCCATGTTTATCATCATTGGGATATGGGGGGGAGTTAATCGTATTTATGCAACGATTAAGTTTTTCCTCTATACCTTCTTGGGCTCTGTCTTCATGCTGGTTGCGTTGTTATATCTCTACTCACAATCAGACAGTTTCTACATTTTAGATTACCACCAATTAAAAATTAGCTTTCAAGCACAAGTTTTAATTTTCTTTGCTTTCTTTATGGCATTTGCGGTGAAAGTACCGATGTGGCCTGTACACACATGGTTGCCTGATGCACACGTGGAAGCACCAACAGGTGGCTCTGTCATTCTAGCTGCTATCATGTTGAAATTAGGTGCATATGGTTTCTTACGGTTCACCTTACCTATTGTGCCCGATGCCAGTAAAGATTTAGATTGGTTCATGATATTTTTATCACTAGTTGCAGTTGTTTATATTGGCTTTGTTGCACTTGTGCAAAAAGACATGAAAAAACTCATTGCTTACTCTTCTATTTCTCATATGGGATTTGTAACATTGGGTTTCTTCATGGTATTTCGTATTTTAGCCAATACGCAAATTCCGCCAGAGGCTGCAACTGCTGGTGCTGCAATGGGCATTCAAGGCGCGATGGTGCAAATGATTTCCCATGGTTTCATTTCTGGCGCGATGTTCCTGTGTGTTGGTGTGTTATATGACCGTTTACATAGTCGGATGATTCATGATTATGGTGGGGTCGCTAACACAATGCCACTATTTGCGATGTTCTCTGTGTTCTTTGCAATGAGTAATGCGGGATTACCAGGTACTTCTGGTTTCGTGGGTGAGTTTTTAGTTATTCTGAGCGCGTTCAAAGCAAACTTCTGGATTGCCTTTTTAGCAGCAACAACCCTGATTTTAGGGGCTGCTTACACCTTATGGATGGTAAAACGGGTTATTTTTGGAAAGGTGCATAACTACAACTTAGACCACTTAGAGCAATTCTCTAATCGTCGCAGACGGCGTGCTGAATCTGAGCAACTTGCGCCTACAGGCGTTGCAACGTTGCATGATCTTAATGCAAGAGAAACAACTATCTTAGCAATTCTTGCTGTGACAGTTTTATTCTTTGGTATTTATCCCGCTCCTTTGTTAGACGTGATGCAAGTTTCAGTACAACACTTGTTAGAACATATCTCGCAATCCAAATTGATGTAAGCGGTTTAGGCATGTTCTTTCAATCAGAACATGCCTAACCGTTGTTTATTTCAAGGAAAATGAACATGAGTTTTGAGTTTGTAGCCGCAGAGCTAGGATATTTGATGCCAGAAATTTTATTATTGACACTGGCATGTGTGGTACTGTTGGTAGATGTTTACTTGCCTGAACAGTTGCGGAATCTTACCTATCAATTAACCCAAGGAACATTGATAGGGGCTGCATTAATGGTGATTGCGACTTATCCTGACAGTCGAATGGTCGTAATGAGTGGCTTGTATGTAAATGACGCGATGGCTGCTATTCTCAAGTTATTCATTTTAACCATAGTATTTTTCGCGTTTATTTACTCACGCGATTATTTACGTGATAGGGGCTTGCTAAGAGGTGAGTTTTTCGTTTTAGGTTTATTTGCAACATTAGGCATGCTCGTTATGGTCTCTGCCCATAGCCTATTATTAGTTTATTTAGGATTAGAATTATTATCTTTATCCTTATATGGCATGGTTGCAATGCAACGGGATTCCCATCAAGCAACTGAAGCTGCAATGAAATATTTTGTTTTAGGGGCAATTGCTTCAGGCATGCTGCTATATGGCATGTCTATGCTTTATGGCGTAACGAGTTCATTAGACTTAAATGTAATTGCACAAGCCATTAATGCAAATACGGCTAATAAAACCATGCTGGTGTATGGTTTAGTCTTCATTGTTATTGGTTTAGCATTCAAATTAGGGGCTGTTCCCTTCCATATGTGGGTACCTGATGTTTATCAAGGCGCGCCCACGGCCGTAACACTATTTATTAGCTCCGCACCTAAAATTGCAGCGTTTGCGATTTTAATCCGTCTGTTAGTTGAAGGCTTAGGCAGTTTACAAAGCCACTGGCAGGGCATGTTAGTATTGCTATCATTCCTGTCTATGGGGTTAGGGAATATTGTGGCAATTGCTCAAAGCAATATTAAGCGGATGTTAGCCTACTCTACGATTTCCCATGTTGGTTTTTTAATGTTAGGTGTGATTGCTGGCTCTGCTAAAGGCTATGGTGCTGCCATGTTTTACACCATCGTTTATACCTTAATGTCATTGGGTAGCTTCGGCATTCTCTTATTATTAAGCCGTGTTGGTTTTGATGCGGAGCGGTTAGAAGATTTAAAAGGTCTTAATGAACGCAATGGCTGGTTCGCTTTCATTATGTTAATCCTAATGTTATCTATGGCAGGCATTCCACCTTTATTAGGATTCTGGGCAAAGTGGGTTGTATTAGCAGAAGTGATTCAAGCGGGTTACATCTGGCTAGCAATTTTTGCGGTTATCTTCTCAGTGATTGGTGCTTTCTACTACTTACGTATTATAAAACTGATGTATTTTGATAAACCTGAAGATACAACATCAATTACACCACAAACTGATATGCAAGTCGCACTCAGCACTAATGGCTTATTTATCCTATTATTAGGGCTAGTTCCTCAAGTTCTTTTAAACTTCTGCTTTAGTGCAATGGGTGTTTAACTGTAACTATTTATAAAATCTTAAAAAATTAAAGCTGATTTACTTTGAATAGTAAATCAGCTTTTTTTATGCCTATGAAAAACAAAAAAAGACGATAGGCACTTGTAAACAAGAATAAATTTGTTATACTCTGTTTTTCTAAGGTTTTTACAAAAAAACACTTGGAAAAATCATCATAACCAATATGTTAAGTAATTAGGAGCGTTATAACAATGTTAAAAAAAATGTTGGTAGGCGTATTGGGTTTGTTTATATTATCTGCATCACCTATTTCCGCAACGGAAACACAATCAACTGAGGCAGTTGCAACGGCTGCGACTATCTCAAAAGTTGATATTAATACTGCAACCGAAGCTGTGTTAGACGAAGAACTCATCGGCATCGGCCCTAAAAAAGCGGCGGCTATTATTAAATATCGTGCTGAAAATGGCTTGTTTAAATCCATTGAAGAATTAAAACATGTACCTGGAATCGGTGAAAAGTTGTTTTTGAATAACCGTGATAAGTTGATTGCCTCACAACCTGTGAAAGCCAGTAAAGAAGCAGGACTAGAAGCAGAAAAAGTTGTTGAAACCACACCGCCAGCAACGCCTGCATCAGACACAACTCATCAAAATTAAGCACACAAAAAAGCCTTCGATAAGAAGGCTTTTTAATTTCTAGGGTTTTGGTTGCCACAAACCATGTCGATAATATTCTAAAGGTTGGTAATTCACTTTATAACTCATTTTTTGGCAATTTTTAATCCAATATCCCAAATATAAAGCCTCTTTTCTCAATCGTTTACATTCTTCAATTTCCCATAAAACCGCATAAACACCCAAACTCCGTTTTGGATAGTCAGGGTTAAAAAATGTATAAACCGCAGAAAGCCCTTGTTCAAAATGATCAACAACTGCAACAATAATTAATTCATCTTGTAAGTAAAATTCATAAAAAATCGTTTCTGCCCAACTGCTAGTTAGGAATTGCATATAACTATGACGAGTTGGATTGTCCATGCCACCACCAGCATGTCGAGCGGCTAAATAGCGACTATATAATTGAAAATGTTCTTCACGAAAACCACCCGCTACTGCTTTAACTACTAAATCTTGATTTTTACGCCAAATTCGTTGTTGTGTGCGGTTTGGCTCAAAAAAACAAACAGGAATTCGTACAGGAACACAGGCATCACAACTGTGACAATGCGGACGGTATAAATGTTCACCACTACGACGAAAGCCATGTTGTGATAAGGTACTGTATAAGGCTTTGTCTTTCGGGAAATGAGGGTCAATAAAAATAGTGGTTGCTTGTCTGCCAGAAAGATAACTACACTCGTGAGGTGGGGTGGCATATAAATTAAATTGAGTGCGAAAATTCATCATACCACCTATGTTTCCAAAATAAATGCTGTTTGAATTAAATCCTCATCAAATTTCCAACTACCTGTATAAGATGGCATTTCAGATAAATGCTCTAATAGCAGACGAAATTGTTTTCTAGGAATTTCTTGTGCACCTAAGCTATTTAAATGATTGGTATAAACTTGACAATCGATTAATTTGAAGCCCCATCGTTGCAATTGCAAAACTAAGTGTGTGAATGCAACTTTAGAGGCATCAGTCATTCGACAAAACATCGATTCTCCAAAAAATATTTTTCCCATTGCAACCCCATACAACCCCCCTACCAGTTGTCCATCATGCCACGCTTCCACTGAATGTGCGAATTCATATTCATGCAAGCGACAATAAGCATCTATCATATCGGCAGTTATCCATGTGCCTTTTTGATGCACTCGTGGCTCTGCACAGGCTTGCATGACTTGGCGAAAATTTTGGTCTAAAGTAATGGTAAAAATTTGCTTACGAATCGTTTTCTTTAAACTTCGGGAGATTTTTAGCGCGTCAGGATAAAGTACCATTCGTTGACTGGGAGACCACCATAAAATAGGTTGGTCTTCACTATACCAAGGAAAAATACCACGACGATAAGCAATGATAAGACGACTTAGACTTAAATCACCACCAATTGCTAATAAGCCATCAGGATGAGCTAACGCACTGTCAATGTTAGGGAAGTCGAAAGGGCTTGCATGTTGAGGAATCCAATAAGGGCGGCGCATAATGTTCTAAACAGTAAATGCAGGAAAAGTTCAATAGCTATCTTGCTATTTTAGTCAATTTAATCAAAGAGCTTATTTATAAGTAGTATATTTCTTCTTTACTATTCTTCCAATGTATCAATAATTAGATATTTTTTGTGCCAAATATTGACTTTACTTTACATCATAGTACGTTAATTCATTGTCTGAATTGACCTTATAAAATATAACCTGCATTTGTCAATAGGTAAGCTTAAAGCATGGCTAGACTCACACTCGATTTACCCGAACAATTTGCGTTTACCACAGAAATACCCATTTTAATTGGGCATATCAATTATGGAGGGCATGTGGGAAATGATGCGATTTTATCGTTTATCCATGAAAGCCGTTTGCGCTATTTAAAACACTTGGGCTATGCCTCTGAATTGGATATTAATGGCTTAGGTCTTATCATGACAGATACCGCAATTATTTATAAAGCAGAAGCATTTCATGGTGATATATTAATTGCTGAAGTGGTTTGTTGCGATTTTAATAAATATGGTTGTGATTTTCTTTTTAAACTCAGTAGTCAACAAACACAAAAAGAAATTGCCCGTGCAAAAACGGGCGTTGTTTTCTTTGACTATATCAGCCGTAAAGTGGTGAACTTACCTGATAGTTTTCTCAAAAAAGTCAGCTAACGAATTAATATTACTTATACTCTTTGCGCAATTAATTGTGCTTTATCACGAAATCCTTGTTGTAGATTACCAATACGGGCTTCTTCACGATAAAAAACCAGTTTTAATGCTTGAAAGAGTTGCAGTAATTCATTATCTGCTAAACGATATTCATCACATTTTGGCCCTGTTTCACTGACACAAGTACGGGTAAAAGTTTGATAAAACAATAACCCCTGTGGTTTTAATGCATCCATTAATGCTTTTGCAATTGAGCGTGTCAGAAAGTGAGCAACAACAATGACATCAAAACTCTCTGCGGGTGGCGGGTTGAGAACAACATCACGCACGCTTGTATGAATAGGGCATTGTTGCTCTTGCGCACGTTCTGCCAGTTTTTGCAGAGCGACTTCAGAATGATCCCATGCATGGGTGATTAAGCCATGTTGGGCTAAAAATAAAGCATTCGCTCCCAAACCCGACGCAAGCTCTAACGCTATGCCTGTACTGGGTAGCAAATGTGCATTATGTTGTAATAAGTCACAGGGCTGTAAAATTTGAGGTGATGCCGCCAAATAACGGCTATTCCATTCGCTTGCACTGGTCATAAATCAATCCATCGAGAAAAGTAGAGATAGATAGATACCTTACTGAAAAAAATGGGTAAGGTACAAGTCTTAGGCGACAAAATTCGTTAAGATGACTAAATTTTGCTTCCAAAAGCGATTAATATTGACCTGTGAAGCCTATTTAATAAGCCTGTTTAACATGAAGGATTAATTGGTATGTGCGGTATTATTGGCGCAGTTGCAGAACGTGATGTTGTTCCTATTTTATTAGAAGGGTTAAAACGCCTTGAATATCGCGGTTATGATTCCGCAGGCGTTGCAATCATTGACTATCAAACACAAGGGCTTGCCTGTCGCCGTGTAGTCGGTAAGGTAAATGCCTTAGAAAGCGTATTGCAACAAAAATCATTATATTCACCCACAGGTATTGCGCATACACGTTGGGCAACCCATGGTAAACCCACTGAAAAAAATGCACATCCGCATATTTCTCAAGATACTATTGCTGTTGTACACAATGGCATTATTGAAAATCATCAAACGTTGCGTTCTTTTTTACAAGAACAAGGATATGTCTTTCATTCTGAAACAGATACAGAAGTCGTTGTCCATCTCATCCATTATTACACCACACAAGGGCATGACGTACTCCAAGCCTTTCGTTTAACGCTAAAACGCCTAGAAGGCAATTATGCTCTAGCCATGATTAGCCCACTTGCTTCAGGTCATGTTTATGCGACGCGCCAAGGTTGCCCGCTGGTTGTTGGGGTAGGAATTGGTGAATACTTTATTGCTTCCGATGTTGCCGCTTTAATCCCAGTGACACAACGGATTATTTACTTAGAAGATGGTGACGTTGTCGATTTACAACGCGACCAGTTAAGTATTACCAATTTGGCGGGTAAAGTTTGCGAGCGTCCTATTCACATCAGTCAATTACGTGCGGATGCAGTCGAACGGGGCGAATTTCGTCACTACATGCTGAAAGAGATTTTTGAACAACCGCACGCATTAGCAGAAACCTTAGAAGGTCGTATTCACAATGACCAAATATTAGAAGCGGCATTTGGTGCAAATGCTCATCATTTATTAGATGAAATTTATGCAGTACAAATTATTGCTTGTGGGACTAGTTACCATGCAGGATTAGTTGCACGCTATTGGATTGAATCCCTTGCAAAATTGCCCTGTAGTGTTGAAGTCGCCAGTGAATTTCGCTACCGTCAACCCTTACCCAATCCCAATGCACTGGTTGTCTGTATTTCTCAATCAGGAGAAACTGCGGATACACTCGCCGCTTTACACGAAGCAAAACGCTTAGGTTTTGGCCCTAGTTTAGCCATTTGCAATGTGCCTGAAAGTGCATTAGCCCGTGCAGCAGATATGGTCTTGATGACTCGTGCAGGTCCTGAAATTGGCGTTGCCTCTACAAAAGCCTTTACCACGCAATTACTTTGTTTACTGATGCTGACTGTGGTCTTAGGGAGACGAAATGGCACAATTTCAGAATTAGAAAAAGTGATTGTGCGGGCGATGCGCTCACTGCCTGATCAATTACAAAAGTTATTAGAGTTGAATCAGGAGATTAAACAAATTGCAGAAGAGTTTGCAGATAAGCATCACACGCTTTTTTTAGGGCGGGGAGTACATTATCCCATTGCAATGGAGGGGGCGTTAAAGCTGAAAGAAATTTCTTATATTCACGCTGAAGCCTATCCTGCTGGTGAGTTAAAACATGGTCCACTAGCACTGGTCGACGCGGATATGCCCGTAGTTGCCGTTGCACCGAATGATACACTTCAAGAGAAATTGAAATCTAACTTAGAAGAAGTTCATGCACGTGGTGGGCAACTCTTTATTTTTGCTAATCATCGCGCCATTATGCAAGGCTCTGACTTTGTAAAAATCATTGAATTGGGAGAAATTAACGAATATATTTCCCCGATTGCCTACACCATTCCATTACAACTATTAGCCTATCATGTCGCGCTGATTCGTGGCACGGACGTAGATAAACCGCGAAACTTAGCGAAATCGGTGACGGTGGAATAAAAACGGTAAGTGCCTGTTTAAAATAAGGCTTTCAAAATTAAATATGAAATGCTTTACTTTAATTTGAGAAAAACACAATTTATATTACACAGCTTTTAGCAAAGCGCATCTATATTACAATTATAGGTGCGTAGCTTAAAACCAATACGAGATATGATAACTTTTCTACAAGAATTAAATGACGAGATGTCTCTAATTCCTATTAGACGTTATGCCATTTTATAATTTCTTATAAGAAAAGAACACATCATGATAAAATCATTCAAGAACAGCGGAACGGAAGATATTTTTAATGGTAAAAACACTAAATTAGCAAGAAAAATATCTCCATCTACCATTTGGGACGTTGCGGTTAGAAAATTTAGACCAACTTGATTCTGCTAGTTCATTACGTGACTTAAGTATTCCACCTAACAATAAGTTAGAGACATTAATTGGTGATCGAGCAGGTCAACATAGCATTCGTATCAATGATAAATATCGAATTTGCTTCATATGGACAGATTCTGGTGCTGAGCAAGTTGAAATTATTGATTATCATTAGATATTCATAGATACACAGGAGTTAAAACATGGTTCGTGTACCTACTCACCGTGTGCCTACCCACCCAGGAAAAATGCTATTAGAAGAGTTTTTGAAACCAATGGGTATTAGTCAAAAATGTTTAGCAACTCATATTCATATTCATCATTCTTTTATTAATAAAATTATTAATGGACATAAAGGCATAACACCTGATATTGCGCTACGTTTAGCAAAATTCTTTGACATATCAGTAGAGTTCTGGATGAACTTACAATTGCGTTGGGATTTATATCAGGCACAGCAACGCCAGAATGAAACAAGAATATTGGAAACCATTCACCCATATTCAAGCATGGGAAAACGTGCTCATTAAATAATGATGCACGCTTTAACAATATTGTTTACCCCGCATTTAACACTTCAATGGTTAAATTATGATTGGTGTAAATACAAATATCAGCGGCAATATGTAAGGATTTTTCGACGATTTCTGCCGCTGTTAATTCTGTGTTTTCTAACAAAGCGCGAGCGGCTGATTGGGCAAACATACTGCCTGAACCAATTGCCATAATGCCATGCTCAGGCTCAACGACATCCCCATTTCCTGTAATAATCAATGAAGCGGTTTGGTCAGCAACGGCAAGCATCGCCTCTAAACGGCGTAACATGCGGTCAGTACGCCAATCTTTTGCCAATTCAACTGCTGAGCGGGTCAAATTCCCTTGATGTTTTTCTAATTTTGCTTCAAAGCGTTCAAATAAGGTAAACGCATCCGCTGTGCCACCTGCAAATCCTGCAATGATTTTATTTTGATACAAGCGTCTTACTTTACGGGCGTTTCCTTTTAAGGTGGTATTGCCAAATGTGACTTGTCCATCGCCACCAATCACAACTTGCCCATTACGTCGCACTGATAAAATTGTTGTTCCGTCAAATTGTTCCACAGCATCGCCTCAATATTAAAAAATCATTCATTATTTTATTACTCTCATCTTCATTATCCAATTAATGGTGGCATGGGACAATCTAAACTTTCAGCAATAGCACGCAACACTTCTAATTCGGTCGTTTCTACTTGATTATCTGCAAGAATACAGGTTGTACAGGCATCAATAACTTGTTTTTTTAATTGGGGCGGAAGTTGCTGTAAATGACTGATTGCAATGTTTAGTTGATGTGGTTTACACATGGCAATCGAAAGAAAGGGAAGTTTTTGCGGCGTTAGGGTTTTTAAGGCTTGTTGATAGGCAGTTTTACCACTGCCGACATGGGCTAATAACGAGAGGATGATACTGATTTCTTGAAGTACATCAGCTAATTGTGTGTAACGTTTTTGTCCTAACGTGGGTTTTAAGTATGATGTTTCTAACTGATGACGCAAAATAGTTTCTAAAACATATTCAAACAAACTTACTTTACCATCTGATTGAATTAACTGTTGAATTGTTTCTAAATATTGGGTACGCGCTTGATAGGGTAATTTTTTCAAGGCAGGCAACGCGAGGTCTAGTAAAGGTAAACGAAATTTATCGCCCAATTTATCCAATTGTTGGCGTACAACAATCACTTGTTGCAAAATCTCTGTTGATTCTGCTCGACTTAAACATGTTTCCCGTACTTGTCTGTCTGTCGGCTTGCCTTGAAATAATAAGGCGTAGATTAGAATTTTTGCCCCTGTTTGTTGATGTACGAGGGTTAATAAATCAGTGGGAATTTGTTGGTAAATATTTGTTGCATAAGCTAAATGCTCAGGGGTTGGATTACCAATTGAGGCAATGACGGTTTTAACCGTTGTCGGTGTTGGGGCTGAAGACGTGAGTGTGTCATTTAAACCGAGATATTCCTCGCTTAACGGGGCTGTGTATTGACTGGTGGTTTTTTCACCCAATTTGCCAAACTTTAAACGATAAGGATACGCACGGTCGATGCGGGTAATCCGTTCATCTAAACTCGGATGAGTTGAGAGTAAACGCGATAAGCTGAATGTAGAGCCAAAACATAGATGACTCATTTCTTCTGCACGATAATTGTAGAGTTTTGAGCCGATGTAATGACCTTTAATTTTTAGTAATGCCCCCACAATGCCCGCAGGGTCACGGGTATATTGGACTGCGGCGGCATCAGCGAGAAATTCACGTTGTCTGGAAATCGCGGCTTTAATAACTCTGCCACAAAACACGCCGATATAGCCTAAACTCACGAGCAGGATGGAAAATGGCAAAGCAAGTGGAAAAAAATAGACGTTGCGTAAATCACGGTTTAGCCGATTTTCATATTGATAAGTACCACCACTAAAGATATAAAAGCCCATTTGTCCAATGGCAAGAATGCCCGCAAGAATACCGATTAAATGTAAATTTAAACGCATATCACCATGTAAGATATGACTAAATTCGTGTCCAACAATGCCTTGCAGTTCACGTCGGTCTAGTTGTTCTAACGCGCCACGGGTGACAACCAGCGTCACATCTGAAGGGCGATAGCCTGCAACAAAGGCATTGATGCCGTATTCTTTTTGTAACACATAGAGTTTAGGGACAGGAATGCCCGCCGCAATTGCCATTTCTTCTACAACATTCATTAAACGCCGTTCTTCTTCACGATAGGTATCTAGTTCTACAGGAATTGCACCAATGAGCATGGCGAGTGCTTCTCCACCTTCGCGCAATTGATACAAACGGCGTATTGTTCCCCCTATGATAATGCTTAGGGTAATGCCTGTTATCCAATGACTGGGCAAACTGCTCCACCATTGAAGAAAACTATAGTGGTGGAAATGAAATATTCCCCCCAACAAGAAAAAAGTGAGGTTAATAAAACCCACAATGACAATTAACGCAATGATAAAGTAGATAATTAACCAGCGCGTTTTTTGTCGTGCTTGGTCTTGTTGTCCAAAAAAATCAACTGTTAGCATTTGTTTTTCCTAGTTGAATGCTAAACATGATTAAGTCGTGCTCTCCGTTTTTCTATTTTCGTGGAAATTTTCGTTAAACATCTAGGTAATTCTTCTTGTATGAAATGTGTTGGTAATTCTGTTATTGGTTCAGGCGGATTTGCAAAAAATTCTAGTATTTCTATTAAATAAATCTGATGTAATAGAGATAAGTTAATACTTTCTTGTGATTCAATTAGTTGTATTAATAAATCGATTTGCTTTTTAGTTTGGCGGAAACCATTTTCAATTAATTGGTCTTGAAGGTAATAAATAATAGGCATTATCAGAAGGCGTATTCGTGTACGTTCAAGAGATTGTGGTTTTATATGTGGTTTAGCATGATTAGCAAGGCGGCTCTTCAAGCAAGCAATAGGAGGGCGACTAAGTTCATCTAGTTTTGCATAGGCTTCGGAATTGAGTTGATATAACTGTTCAAATGGTGATAAATAGTCAATCATGCTTATAAAGCAGATTTAAGCGAAGATGGATGGACTAATTTATGTGAAGATGTACGTGCATTATTATATTTACAGGAGCGCATCGCAGAATTGGGTGGGCATACTCCTTTCATAATATCTTCAATATGTTTGTAATAGTTAGCATGTCGTGCTTCTTTCTCTAATCGCAGTTGTTCATAGTTCATCATAATTTATCCTTAGATGGTATGGTTAAGTTCATCCCCTTCCTCAGTTAAAGAAGGGGATGATTCTTAAATTATAATATCATGACCTCTAGTTTGCTAAAGGCAACACAATGATTTCTAGCTTTTGCTCCATTTTATTACCATTAGCAATATAAACGCTGTTGTTATTTAGCCAAATGTCGTCAGTACGTTGCAAGCGAACTTCTGTACCCAGTGCGGTAATTTCGCTGAGTTTTTGCCCTTGTTCGGTAATTTTTAGGGCGTAAGTATTGACGTAATGGCTATTTGTCCATAATTCCCATAATAACAAGATATTGCCATCGTTCAGTTTGAGAGATTTAAGGCGCGAAACGTTAGCAGTTGTTTTATCCTGATAATCTGTTAGCCAAACAATGCCTGTATTACGTTGTGCTGCCCATGTACCGTTAAAAGTGTAGAATCCACCCGTTTCTGTTAGACCATTCGTTGTTACCAAACCATCAGGAACAACATTGTTATCAGTTGTGCTGACATTGGCAAAATCTTTAACCACTTGCACAAGTCCGATATTGCGCGGGTCATTGAGATAGTTACCCACACGACTATTGTCTAAAGCAACCCCTGTCGGGCTTTTCTCGCCTGCAAACACTACGGTATAACCCTGTTGTCCTTCAATCACGCCACCCAGTTCGGTATAAACCCGATTGTCATTTGACCATTGATAATAAGGATGTGTGCTATCACTGATGCTTGCATAAAAAGGATAGCTATTACCTGCGGGATTTGTGGCACTCGTGCCATGCTCGGTTTTAAACGTGTACACTACACGGGAATCGATACGGCTATCGGTGAAGCGGTGTAAATGAATACCACGCGGATAGTTATCGCCTAAGTCCACGCCAATAAATTCCGCTTGTGCATTCACAGTCAGGATATTTTCAAAAGAATGTCCTGATGTTTGCCCAAAATTCTTCCGCAAACTTAAAGAATTAGCATCAAAAACAACGGCAATTGCCCCTTGATGATTTAAACCATCATTACCCGCGTGCATTTTGCGTCCAATGATAAGTCCTAGCAATCCTTGGCTGTAACGTAAACTCGCCACATTATCCGTGTTAAAGCTGACGATATTTAACCCAGTTTTTGAAGTATCTAGGGTTTGCATCGTGCTTAACATCCCACTTTCCGCGAATTTATATAACATGGCTGTGCGTGCGCTGTTATTACTACTACCGTCACCCGTTTGTATCGTTAAGACATACAATGAGCCGTTGCCGTCACTGGTTGCTGCGACAAGCATTGCCCCATTGGTGTTTAACGCTTGTGTGCTGTAGCTTCGTAAATCGTTCGCTAACCATGTGACTTGTACATTGTTACTATTCTTATCCTGCCAAATAACGCCTTTTTGCCCATCGCTACGGCTGACCCAGAAAAATTGACGGGGTTGTGCATAAATGTTTTGCCATTGATTCGGACTATAAGGAAAGTCTGTTTTTGTATCAAACGGAAAACCATTAAGGCTATACCGATATTTAAACGGTGTACCTAAACTTGTTGTTGCTAAATGTGCCGCTTCTATGCCCGTTGCAATGCTGGGATACGCGCTTATGTTTTGACTGGCGGGTATCATGACATAAGTCACTGCTTCGCTTAATTCACTGACTATCAATGTTTTGATAGGTGTCCATTGATTTAATTGAATATTTGCCGCACTGACACTGGCTACTTTATTTAAGCCTGAACTATCTAAGCGATAAACGTTGTAATCAACTTGACTTGGAAATTGATAATAAATGGCATGTTGAGACGCTAAAAACGATTGTGCTTTCGCAGTAGGTGGGGAAATACGATACGCTTCAAATTGCTGTTGTGTTGAGCTACTAACTAGACCTTTATCAACTAAATAATTGTTATTGTTATATCGTCCATCCGTATAACACCCATTATCATAAAACAGAGAAACAAGGGCTAAACGTCCGATTTGGTCAGCACTGTTTACCGTGCCTGTACAATTAAATCCTGAAGCGGATTCTGTGCTTGTACCAACAAGGGTTTTACTCTCTTGACCAGTAAAGCGATAAGTTGTTAAGGCTGAGATGCCATTAATGGGGTCATTGTCTGTTGTTGGTATATCAGGCTCATTCGGGTCTGGCTCTGTGCTGCTACTCTTAATCGTAATAATGATAGGCTGATTACTATAAATAAACGTGCCATCAGCTAAACGATAGCCAAAAAATACATCAAGCTGTCCTGCATAGAAAAATCTACCGCTATAAATAGTAAAACTTTCCTGCTCTCCTAATGTAACTTTTGGCATAAATGGCACAATGGTATTGGTATATTGATCCCATAAATCGATATATAGGTTCGCGCCTAACATAAAATAATATTCTTCTGAAAAGCCTTCCAGCGTTGTCACCGCGAACACAAAAATATCCGCTTGCTTGCCGACATCCGCTGGGGCAACTTGAATTGTGCCAACAACATCGGCTGTATCCGTTAATTTTTGTGAAATTTGCGTTTGATAAGTGGATTGCCCATTAATTGCAGTCCCCCCAGAAAATTGGACATCTGGATAAAACAACTCTCCCTGTGTATCCATGCCCATCGCCCCTTCTAATAGGGGATAACTAATGGCAAATGCAGAACTGCTCCCTACCAATCCACTTAATAACAACAAACTAATATAGCTAAAAAAGGATAAAAAATGCCTTAAGGTACGCATATAGCCTCCTTGTGATAACAGCTTGAGTAGTCTTATTCATTGTCACTAATTTCTTTTAAATTCGCTGTTGAATAGTTCCATTACTTATTTAAAGCCTACTACAAATAGGATGTTATGCCACTTTTTTAAACAATATATTTACAATAATTTAAGATAAATACGGTATAGTTTTTGTTTAAAACTTGAGGCTTAACTTGTTATAACGTATGAGAATGGGTTTAATATTTAATAATAATAAAGATGAACCATTGTTTTATGACACTTTCAATATTTTCTAATAATGCCCACTCAAGTTTTTAACAAAGAAAGAATAAAGAATGCTTAAAATGGACTATTCACTATCCATAGATAGCACATCTGAATATAGGGAAGGTTGGAATTATTTATGTGGAATACTAACGCTATTTTAGAAAAAACGACTCATTACATTTCAGCATTTCCACTACGGATTATTTTAACCGTTCCATTCCTTATTCAACTGGTGCTAACAGCCAGCCTTGTTGCATGGCTCTCTTTTTCTAATGGACAAGAAGCCATTGAAAAATTAAGCAAAAATTTACGTAGTGAAATCACTAAAAATATTCAAGACAATTTAGCCAGCTACTTATCAACCCCCTTATACATCGTGCAAAGTAATTTAACCCTTGTAAAACAAGGTTTCTTTAAAATGCAGGATTTAAAACAATGGGAAGTCTTTTTCCGTGAACAAATTCATACTTATAAAACGGTGAATTCATTAGCCATGGCGAATGAAGAAAAAGATTTTCTAGCCATTCGCCGCATTGAAAACGAAAAATTTAGTTTTGCACTCTCTAGCCAAAAAACACAATTCAATCTCATTAATTACGATTATTACACCAATGAAGAAATCGCCCGTTCTAACCACTTTGACCCCCGCACCCGTTCTTGGTACACCAATCCGATGACACATCATGGGCTGTATTGGAGTGATATTTTTATCGCCCTAGATACCTCCGCCTTACAATTAACAGCAAGCATTCCTGTTATTGATCACAATGAAAAACCATTAGGCATTTTAGCCAGTACCTTACGTTTAGACTATATCAGTGATTTTTTAAGTAATTTAAAACAAAGCCAGACAGGACAAATGTTTGTGATTGAGCGTAAAAGCGGTCTATTAGTCGCAAGCTCAACAGAAGAAGAACTGTTCAAAATGGGGGATGACAACACAAAAAAACGCTTAAACGTGATGGAAAGTCACAATAACTTAACCCGTTATACCGCACAAAGTTTACTCGAAACAGTATCACAATTTACCAATATTACCGAAGAACAACAGTTTGATATTACGTGGTCAGGCGAACATTACTTTTTACAAGTAACTCCCTACAAAGACAACTACGGTTTAGATTGGCTAATCGTTGTCTTAATTCCTGAATCAGACTTTATGGCACAGATTCACGAAAGCACAAGAATAACCATTATATTATCGCTACTTGCCTTATTAGTTGCGATTTTTATCGGATTTTTAACTACCCGCTGGATTATTAGCCCAATTACAGAACTCAATCACGCGGCACAAACGCTCGCCAATGGGGATTGGCAATCCCAGCCACTGCTCCAAATTTCCCGCCAAGATGAATTAGGCGAATTAGCAAACTCTTTTCAACAAATGGCACAACAACTGCGCATTTCCTTTAAAAATTTAGAGGATGAAATCATCGCCCGTACCCAAGCGCAAGCCTCCGCAGAAGCCGCTAACCGTGCCAAAAGCACCTTTTTAGCAACCATGAGCCATGAATTACGAACACCTTTAAATGGCATTTTAGGCTACACCCAAATTTTAGAAGACGATGAAAATTTAACCGCTTTACAACAAGAAGGCATTCAAACCATTCAACGCAGTGGCGAATACTTATTAACCCTGATTAACGATATTTTGGATTTAACCCGCATAGAAGCCAATCGCCTAGAAATTTATCCTACCAACTTCAATTTAATCCAACTATTAGAGGGGCTAGTCAGCTACTTTACGAATAATGCACAACAAAAAAATGTGAGTTTTTGGTATGAAGTACTCACTCCATTACCCCGTTTTATCTGTACGGACGAAAAACGCTTAAGACAAATCTTAATCAACTTACTCAGTAACGCCATTAAATTCACTCATCGCGGCGGCATTACATTTTGTGTCAGTTATCAAGGTGACTGCTTACATTTCCAAGTTAAAGATACAGGCATTGGCATTGCAGCAGACGATTTGAAACATATCTGCGAACCTTTTAAACAAGTAGGCGACCCTAAATATCGTCCTGATGGAACAGGGTTAGGGCTGGCAATTACCAAACACCTATTAGAAATGTTGGGCGGAGAACTAAAAGTTAATAGTGAAGTTGGAAAAGGCAGTTGTTTCAGTTTTATTCTGCATTTACCAGAAGTTGCAGAACACGAGATCGAAAAATTCGATAAATATGCCATGGTTACGGGTTATGTTGGCATACGCCGTAAAATTTTAGTGATTGATGACCATTGGGAAAATCGAGAGCTATTATGCAATCTACTCAGACCATTAGGCTTTGATGTCTTTGAAGCAATTAATGGTTTAGATGGCATTGAAAAAGCTAAACAATATTACCCTGATTTAGTAATTACAGATTTTGTCATGCCTGTGATGGATGGCTTTGAGGTCATCCGTCAAATACGTAAGCTACCAGAATTAAAAAATATTCCAATTGTGGCAGATTCCAGCAGTTTACTGGATGATTCTTTTTCTTTCACAATTAATGCGTTTTTAAGCAAACCCATTAAAATAGAAGAATTATTAAATGTTTTATCAGAATTATTAGGATTAACATGGATATATGCTGGTTCACAGCCGCATATGGCTGTTAAAACCATAGACCCTTTATTTACACATGACGATAAAGAACAACTGATAACTCCACAAGCAATCCCACTACCTTCTGTATTTATTCTGCAATCTTTACATGAACTCGCCACGATGGGACATATTAATGGTATTTTCAAACAATTAAATACGTTAGAGAATGAAGATACAGAACAAGTGTTACAACCTTTTATCCATCAGATTCGCCAATTAGCGAAAGGATTTCAATTAGATGAAATCTGTCAATTAATAGAAGAATATGTAAAACGAGTCAACCAAGAAAAATAATAAATTGCACGAGAGGGCATCATGATGCATACCCCATTAGCAGGATTGAGTAAGGCAGAGTTACAGCAACTTATTGATGATAAGCCTTTTTTACATGTTTATGGCTTTCAAGTAGAGCGTATCAGCGAAGGGGTTTGCACTTTGCGTGTTCCCTTTAATCATGCCTTTGAGCGACCAGGTGGGGTTGTCAGTGGCCCTTTATACATGGCAGCGGCTGATGCTGCTATGTGGTTTGCCATTTTAACAAAGTTTAAACACGCTGAAATGTCAGTAACATCAGAAATGACAACGGCTTTTTTAAAAGGGGCAAAACAAGAAGATTTTTTATGTCAAGCAGAACTACTCAAAGTTGGCGCACGGATTATTTTTGGAATTGCTAAATGCATGAATTTAAAAGGTGAGTTATTAACCCATCATACCTTAAGTTATATTCGGCGTGGCGGTTAAATACTGATTACACAATAAAAAATTACGATAAATTGCCAAAAATTCCCTGTGCAAAGGCTTCAAACTCTTGCGCTCCTTTAGAACTTGGTTCTAGTTCGTAAACGGCTAAACCCTCGCTAAAAGAGCGACGGTAAACGGTACGTTGACATAGCCGTGTTTTTAACACACGAATGCCTTGCAGACTGCTTAATGCGTTTTCGGTTTCTTCTGTTTCACGAATGGCGGAATGGGTATCGGCGCGATTGATAAAGGCGAGTACTTGAGGCGGTGGGGCGTTGGTATTAATCAGGCTAGCTATTGTGAGGAGAAAACGTTGCGTCGACCATAAATCGGCTTGACTGGGGCATACAGGGATAATAATGCGATTAGCAAGGGATAAGGCTTTTTTCATCCCTGCCATATTTGCTGCACTGACATCGATAAGAATTTCTTGTTCACTATTGTCTTTTTCGAGTTTGTTATGACGGGTTTGAATGGTTAAAGCGGGTTCATAACCTTCTTCTTTGCGCACTTGTGCCGCATCGCAGAGGGTAGATTGTGGGTCTAAATCGTAAGCGGTGACGCTTTTCCCTGCTTGTCGTAGCCATAAAGCCAGATTAAAAGTGACTGTACTTTTTCCTGAACCACCTTTTAAATTGCCGATGACGGTTATCATGGCGATTTCTCCTCTGTATTTCCCCTCATGAGTGTCTCACGAGGGGTATTTTGTTAAGCGGTTTTAACCTTGTGGCATTAATTCGCGTAATTCGCTGATAATAGCTTGTGCTCGTGAAATATAGGAGGACATAACCAGCGAATGATTGGCGAATAATCCAAACTCTGAGCCGTTTAATATCATAGGACTCCAAACGGTTTCTTGTGTAGCTTCTAATTCTTTAATGGCTTGACGCAGTAGTGGCAGTGCATTTTTTGAGACGAGCACGTCTTTAAAATCAATTTCTACGGCTTTCAGTAGGTGAATCAGTGCCCAGCTTGTCCCTCGTGCTTCGAAAAAAACATCATCAATTTCTGTCCATGGGGTTTTTTCTTTTGTGCTTAAAGGTTGTGGGCTTGCACTACGTCCGACGGGGTCGCCTGCTAACTCTATGTTTAAACGAGATTCGCCAACACTGGAGCTTAAGCGTTGTGATAAGTTGCTTAAACGGAGTGTGACCGTATCTAACCATGTGCGTAAACTGTCAGCACGGGTGTAAAATTGTTCGGGTTTTTTCTCGTCGCTTAATTTATGCAGGTATTTTTCTAGGGCTTTAATACCACTTCGATATTCTGTTTCTGCGCTAGGAAATAACCATGCGGCGTTATCAACGTTAAATTTAGGTTGTGCAATGGCTAATTCTGCATTTTCCTGTCCACCTGTGCGGGAACGACTGAAATTATTGCGCATGATTTGGCTAAAATCACGAACTTGTTGTAATACGCCAAATTCCCAATTAGGCATATTATCCATGAATAATGCGGGGGGGAATTTGTCATTACTTAAGTATCCCCCTGCTTTATCAAGTAATCCACGGCGTGCAACTTCCATGAGGGTATAGGTACTGATATAACCCGTAACCACTTTTTCCTTATGTTCTGTTGCGTAATTTTGTGCAACTGCTTGTACATCAAAGTGAGCAGGTTCAATACTCCAAAAAATGCTGAGAATAAATAACCCTATCGCTAAAATCAGCGCAATTCCCACTCCGCGCCCTATCCATCCCAACCCTAAAAACCGTTGAAACCAAGTTACTTTTTCTGTTGTCACGGTTGAATCAGTCATGTTTAACGCTCCGTTTTACCCTATAAGTATTTTCTTAATAAGTCCAATCAATTATTTTTTCTACCTTTTATAAAAAATTAATCGTAACTACTTTATAATCAGCGGATAGTCATAATATATCCATTAGCAATTACAAGGATATTTTTTATCAGCTATCTGTCGCACCACCGCAAAAAACAAACGGTAGCAAGCACGATGATAGGAAATAGGGTAATTGCAAAATAAATATTATTTATGGATACGATTTTATAAGGTTATATATTAAACTATAAGGCTTCAAACTGTTTTCTCACCCTGTCTATGCCTTAACCATAACGGAGGAACTATGCCAGCTCCAACGCTGACCTTACCTGTAAACGGTCAAAAAATTACAATTAAAGATAACAAGATGGTAGTGCCCGATAATCCAATTCTGGGTTACATTGAAGGGGATGGTATCGGTCCTGACATTACTAAAGCTTGCTTACGTGTTTGGGATGCCGCCGTAGAAAAAGCGTATGGTGGAAAACGTAAGATTCATTGGATGGAATTATTCATGGGTGAAAAAGCCGCGCAAATGTACGACGGCAACATTTTCCCTGATGCAACCCGTGATTTATTAAAAGAATTAGTTGTTTCCATCAAAGGGCCTTTAACAACCCCTGTCGGTGGTGGTTTTCGTTCCTTAAACGTCGCTTTACGTCAAGACTTAGATTTATATTCTTGCGTCCGCCCCGTCCGCTATTATCAAGGTGTTCCTTCTCCTTTACGTCATCCTGAATTAGTTGATGTCGTGATTTTCCGTGAAAATACCGAAGACGTTTACGCAGGTATTGAATACCAATCAGGTTCTCCTGAAATGCGTAAAGTGGAAAAATTCCTCAAAGAAGAAATGAAAGCAAAATTCTTTGATGATTGCGGTTTAGGGATTAAACCCATTAGCCCCTTTGGTAGTAAACGCTTAGTCCGTAAAGCTATTCAATATGCCATTGATAACCATCGTGAAAGCGTTACCTTAGTGCATAAAGGTAACATCATGAAATACACGGAAGGGGCTTTCCGTAACTGGGGTTATGAAGTCGCTCGTGAAGAGTTTGGCGAGTACACCATCACCGAAGAAGAGTTATACAGCAAGTTTGGTGGTAAACAACCTGAAGGCAAAATCGTCATTAAAGACCGTATTGCCGATATTATTTTCCAATTAATGCTGTTACGTCCTGACGAGTTCGACGTATTAGCCACTATGAACTTAAACGGCGACTATTTATCTGATGCAATCGCCGCTGAAGTCGGTGGGGTTGGTATTGCTCCCGGTGCAAACATCAGCGACCACGTGGCAGTTTTCGAAGCAACTCACGGCACAGCACCTAAATACGCTAACTTAGATAAAGTGAACCCCGGTTCATTATTATTCAGTGGCGTGATGATGTTGGAATACCTCGGCTGGAAAGAAGCGGCTGATTTAATCAGCTTGGCTTATCCTCAAGTCATTGAGCAAAAAGTAGTCACTTATGACTTTGCCCGTCAAATGGACGGCGCGGTTGAAGTTTCTACCAGCGGTTTTGGTGATGCCTTAATTGCACAAATTCAAGGCACAGCAAACTTTGAAGAATTACGTCGCCAACGTCGTCAAGCCGTTGAGCAAGAGCGTAAAGAACGCGAAGAAAAACGGGTTGCTGACCCTCAAGCCGCAATGGTTGCTTCTGGACGTACCCCGCACACTGTCGGCGATATCATGATTGCGAACTTGATTTCTATCGATGGCAGCACTGTTGTCGAAGAAGCCATGCACTTAATGCGTAAACATCACATCAGTAGCTTAATTGTGAATCCTGATGCTGATGGCAAGTGGGGCATCATGACACAAAAAGATGTGTTGACAAAAATCATTCACGCTAACCGTTCACCCGCTAGCGTGAAAGTGGCTGAAGTCACGACTAAACCTTTACAAATGGTACCTGTCGATACATCTTTACATGATTGCGTCAGCATCATGACGGATAATAATATCCGTCGTGTTGTGGTTGAAAAAGATGGTGCGCCGATTGGGATTGTCAGCGATACCGACGTGTTCCGCACCGTTGAAGAATTTGGCTGGATTCCAGAGTAAATCAGTAATTAAACACAGTTGACTTTATGTATCTGTGATAAAAACCCCTGTCTTTTTTAAAAAGATGGGGGTTTTTATTTAAACATCAGAGAAAATTAATATAGCAAACGTATTATAAAACGACATGAAGGACTGCCAGTCCTAGATTTGAATCACTTTATGGTAAGGTTACTATAGCAAACGCACTATAAAACGATGCGGAAGACTGCCAGTCCTAAATTTAAATAATTTTATGATACGTTTACTATATCTTCCCAAGCATGAGGAAACATCAACATGACCGACAAATCTCTAGGCACATTCATCAACCCCTTCACCGATTTTGGCTTTAAAAAAATCTTCGGCAGTGAAGAAAGTAAACCCCTACTCATCAGTTTCCTCAATGATTTACTCCCCATCAAACACAAAATTGTCAGCTTAGAATTTAAAAATATCGAAAAGCTCGGCATGTTAGAAGAAGACCGACGTGCCATCTTTGATATTTATTGCCGTGATGAAAAAAATCAGGAATTCATTGTTGAATTACAACGTGCGAAACAAGAACACTTTCAAGACCGCGCTACCTATTACGCCAGTTTCTTAATTCAAGACCAAGCCAAAAAAGGCAAATGGGATTTTGAATTAACCCCGATTTATTTCATTGGGATTTTAGACTTCTCTTTAGCCAGTTTTCCTGATGACCATTACTTACATTTTGGACAACTTACCGATATTTACAGTAAAGAAGTCACGTTTAAGAAATTGAACTTCATTTACATAGAAATGGCGAAGTTTAAAAAGCAAGAATCTGAATTAGCGAACCATCTGGAATGGTGGTTATATTTTCTGCGTGAATTAGTGACATTTGACGATATGCCGAGAGAATTTCAAGGCGATATTATTGAAGAAGCCTTTGCGTTAGCGAAATTAGCGAACATGAGTTATGAAGACCGCCATGCGTATGAATTGAGTTTGAAATACTACCGCGATTTCATCAATGTGCTTGATACCGCTAAACAGGAAGGGATTGAGATTGGGATGGAGAAGGGTATTGAGATTGGGATTGAACAAGGCGTTAAAAAAGGGATTGAGCAAGGCGTTAAGCAAGGTATCGAACAAGGGGTTAAACAAGGGATTGAGCAAGGTGTCAAAAAAGGAATTGAACAAGGCATCGAACAAGAAAGAATAAAAGTCGCAATAGCACTGAAGAAAAACAATGTCCCTCTTGAGCTTATTATGGTTGCGACGGGATTAACATGCGAAGAAATTGAACGATTATAGTAAATGTACTATAAAGCGATGCGGAGGACTGCCAGCCCTAACTTTAAATCACTTTATGGTACGTTTACTATACATGTTTTAAAATCTGCTGAGTTGGCATATCAACTGAAACAATTGCAAAAAACGTCGCTGCCCGCCATACTGCAAACATGAAATTAACACCACACTATACTGCGGGTTTTGTGGGTTGGTGGGAATTGCTCGCCGTTGATGAGCAAACTGCCATCCATCAAGTGCTCATTCAATTATTAAATCCCGAAACGTTGGTAACGCTTCCCTTGCAACGGGCGCAAACTGAACAGGCTCAGATGGGCGAGTTGCATATAATGTATGGGGATTATACGTATAATATTTTATATGCGATTGATTTAGCTCAATCTTATCTTGTACTCGTTGGTGGTATTAAAAAGCCTATTAGTACAGTGCAGTAAAAAATCCCGCGATAATTAGAAAATACTCGATAATGCCTTGGTAGGAAGACCGACGTGAGTCTTTTATTTTTAATTTTCTTGTTAGTATTTGTAAGCACGGCGGTTGCTGTTTACCCTGTTCATTTATTAGCCGTGCGGTTTACAGCAAAACGGACACGCTTGCGTTGGTGTCTTTTAGCGTTATTAAGTGCGTGGTTACTATTACTCATTGTTTGGTTGCTCAGTTATCTCATTGGCTCATGGGCATATTTTTTATTGCTGATAGCACTAGGCATTACCATTTTCATTTTTATGCGTTTACTGGGTACTTCTCCCGCAAATGGCATCATGATTATGGGGGGTGGGTTAGGTGTCTCAGCCGTTTTTATGTTTATCATGGTTTGGGCGTTTGGATTAAGTGCGCGTTTATCACCACCGCCCGTGCAAGCATTAGTTGCCCGTTTTACTGTGCTTCAACAATTTGCCACAGCAAGTCGTGCTATTTGCCAGTGTCAAACAGATATGCGTTGTCTAACCGATAAATATCTTGCCTTTATGGAGCTACAACAAAATAATACGGTTGCGTTTAAACCCACTGAACAAGCACGCCTTGCTTATTTTGAACAGCAAGCCTTGAATTGTTCAACCATAGTAAGACAGGGGGAACAAGGGCAATCGTTAGCCATGCAAGTAGAAACCCCACATCATAAAGCAACGATTACAGAGGCATTTTTAAACCAGTTAAGCCAACAAGCACGAGTAAATACAAATAAAAGCAGTGCTTTAGCCGCAGAAGCGATAGAAAAAAATAAAACTGCTGAACCTTCCTCAGACACTGAAGTTGCTACGACAGAAAAACCTGCGATTGATTTACAACAAGCACAACAGTTTTTAAAGAAACGGATACGTATTACAAAACTAGATGGAAATGTTCAAGAAGGTTATTTAATTGGTGTTTCATCAAAAGAATTAATCATTCAACAAAAAATAACGCCAAGTGCATTTGCTTATCGCGTATTATTAACGGATATTTTTGAATTACAAGAAATTAATTAATTTATATTCTATGGAAGAAAGTCATTATCAACAACAAATAACAGGCGTTATTCTTGCGGGTGGTCGTGCTGTACGCATGGGCGGGCAAGATAAAGGCTTGATTGAGATTAATGGGCGTAAAATGATTGAGTATGTTATTGATGTATTGCGCCCGCAGGTTTCTACACTGCTGATTAATGCAAATCGTCATCAGATGGAATATGCACATCTGGGAGAATGCATGGTTGTTGCTGATAATTACGGCAATTATGAAGGACCTTTAGCAGGCATGTTAAGCGGATTACATAATGCACAAACAGAGTATGTATTATTTGTTCCCTGCGACTCGCCCTTAATTACACCAAACCTTGCCGAGCGTTTATATACAGGATTACAAACGGCACAAGCCGACATCAGTGTTGCTACTTCTCCAGATGGGAAATTACAACCCGTTTTCGCGCTAATCAAACGACAATTATTAACGGCATTACGCCAATTTCTGGCAGATGGTGAGCGTAAAATTGACCGTTGGTATCAATCACAAGCCATGACAGTGGTCGACTTTGCAGATAGCCCCGATACTTTTTTAAATATTAATACGCCTGCTGAACAAGCAGCGATTGTTGAACGTTTACAAGCGTCATAATGTCCTTACATCCATTGATTAAAGTCCCTTTAGTGGGGTTCGCCGCTTATAGCGGGACAGGTAAAACCACCCTCATTTTAAAAATTCTCCCTTTATTAAAAGCGCAGGGGTTACGGGTTGGTGTGATTAAACACGCACATCATCAGTTTGAAATCGACCAAGCGGGAAAAGATAGCTATCGCATACGTAAAGAAGGCGAGGTCGAACAATTATTAATTGCCTCTCGTCAACGCTGGGTATTAATGACAGAGACAGGGCAAACTGATGAACCTTATTTACATCAAGTTTTACCGCATTTAAATCAAGAAACATTAGACTTAGTCATTGTTGAAGGGTTTAAACATGAACAATTCCCCAAAATTGAACTGTATCGCCCTAGTTTAAATAAAGCCTTAATTTTTCCTAATGATGCCTCTATTATCGCCATTGCGTCCGACGCGCCCCTGCCTGTTGAAACCACTTTACCACGCTTAGACCTGAATGATGCAACCGACATTGTGCAATTTATTGAGGCAAATATCATTCGTTGTTTTCAAGCCAGCCCTATTGATAAATCGCTATGAACTCACTAACCCATTTTAATGCCGCAGGCGAAGCCCATATGGTTGATGTTGGTGATAAAGCCAGTACACAACGCACCGCTATTGCAGAGGGATTTATTACCATGCAAGCCCAGACCCTGCAATTAATTATGGCGGGAGAGCATAAAAAAGGCGATGTATTAGGAATTGCCCGCCTTGCAGGGATTATGGCAAGTAAAAAAACCAGCGATTTAATTCCTTTATGTCATCCGCTCATGCTCAGTCATGTCAGCGTTGATTTACAAGCACTACCTGATAAACAAGCCGTTTATTGTCAAGCAACGGTGAAAACACAGGGGCAAACAGGGGTAGAGATGGAAGCCTTAATGGCAGTACAAATTGCCCTACTCACTGTTTACGACATGTGTAAAGCGGTTGACCGTGGCATGTGTATCGAGCGGGTACAATTGACAAAGAAGGCGGGCGGAAAATCAGGGGTATGGGAACGAGAGGCTTAAAAATCCCCTCGCCAATCAATGAGGGGATTTTTACAAATAAATATCAAAATAAAGCGAGAGAGACGCTTATTTTTTAGAAGTTTCGATTAAGTTATCTAATGTGTTTTGTGTCCACACTTGCAAATCTGAACCAAAACGTTGCAATTCGATCATTGCCGCGCCTGCGGTCATCTTGATTTTGTCTTGCAATGCAGTGGCTAATTGAGATTGCACATTCATCATCTCTGTGCTGCTACTGGCTTTCTTTAATGTTTCCAGTGATTGCGCGCTAGCAGTCATACATTGATTGAGCAACTCAACTTGTTGATTCATAATGTTTGTAAATCTAACAGTACTGAGTTCCGTTAATTCTTTCACGGCATTGACGGGGGTTTGTAAATCAACGGCATTGATTTGTTGTTTTAGCAAATCGTTGGTTGTAGAAGTATTAATTTGATTAAAGTCTTGGAAAGAATTTAATGTGGTTTGCATTAACTGTGCAACTTGCCCCATTTTAACTTGGTTTTGCAACAGCGTATTCATGGTGTTCAGCCCTGCTTCATTGAGCTGTTTAAACGCATTCAGATACATCTGATTAAAGTTTGCCCATTGTTGGGTAGGAAGTTCTGCTGCCATCGTCAATTACCTTTCAAAAATTGAATAAAAAGAAATAACAACTTACTCAGGGACAATCAAATATTCAACGATTGTCCCTTTAAAGCCGATTAACGTTTAATGAGCGGCTCTAGGCTCACCTAAACGACTCACCATTTTCATAATTGCCTTCATTTGTGGGGCATCATGGCTATAAAAATCAGGGGAATTTTGATCTTTGCTAGAATATCCCCAGAAATCCCAACATCCCATAGGGTTTAAAGGAATCTCTTTAGAAACCTGTGCTTGTGGATATAAAACAATCAGGTTATTCGTATCCGCGATTTCATTGTAACGGGTATGGGTGTAATACACATCATTTACCTCATGCGCCCCTTGGAAACAACCATGTAACGCAATGTGTACTTTACATTTGCTGGTTTCACAAGATTTAGGGATATAAGCATAAGCGGCACTGCTCATACTGCTTCTATCACTGTCCACAAACTCGCTTTGGTTAAACGCCACAATTTTACCGCTTAATTTACCAATCTCAGCAGCAGGATTCAGTTTACCGTATAAATGCGTCAGAATGTCAGTGGATTGGAAAAATCCGCAGTTATTGATAAAGGGCGGTACATTTGTTGGACATGCCGCATCTTCTGCACTCCCCGTAATCAGCGCATGACCCGAATTAACCGTATTGACAAACTTAATATTGTCAGCAGGAACTTCCGCTAATTGATAAAATTTATAGGTTTGCTCAACAACAATGGGTTTAACAACGGTGTCGCTAGACCCTGTAAAAATATAAATTTTTTGCGTTTTTAAATTATCAACACTATCAATTTTACCCGCTGTTGCCAACTCCTTCGCCTTTTTTAAAGCCTTGTCTGCTTTTGGCGCGACGGCTGATGTCGCAGGCCCCATACAAGTGCTAATAGAGGAGTTAATAAAATCCATCGCTGTTCTTGCGCCTGTTGAACCAGAGCAATAAAAAGGACCGCCTGCAACAATTCCAGCTCCTTTAATGAGGCTAGAATAAGCGGTTGCTAATTGTGCAGACATAAACCCACCAGAAGAAATGCCTGATACGGTTGTTTGACTGAGATCCGCATCATAACCTGCAAGTTTATCTTCTGCAAAAGCAGGTGCTTGATAAAACAACGCAACAAGTAACCCAGTGATTGTCAATTTTTTTGATGGAAACATCATGTAATCCTCTTAGTGATTTGTGGTCGATAACAGCTTTATTATTTAATGAGCTACCTTTGTTTCCCCTAAACGCTTAACCATTTTCATAATCGCACGCATTTGAGGAGCTTCTTTAGAGAAGAAGTCGGGTTGGTCTGGATTGGGGCTGGAATACCCCCAAAAATCCCAGCATCCTTTTGGATTCATCGGGTTTTCTGTAGAACGTAAAACTTGTGGATATAAAATAATCAGATTATTCGCATCTGCCATTTCATTAAAGCGTGTGCGGGTATAGAACTTGTCACCGATTTCTATCGCGCTTTGTGTACAACCATGAACGGCAATATGCACTTTACAAGCAGTAGATTCGCAGGTTTTAGGGACATACACATAAGCAACATCTGCCATGCTGGTTTTATCCGAATCTAAAAACTCTTTTTGGTCAAAAGAGACGAGTGTTCCGCTGGTTTTGCCTGCTTCAACAGCAGGTTTTAAATCTGTATATAAATGTTGTAACAGTTGATGTGATTGAAAAAAACCACACTTGCTAATGAACGGTGGAGCCGTTGTTTCACACGCTAAATCATCAGGGTTATTTGTGACAAACGCATGACCAGAAGGGACATCCGTTATATATTTTATTTGTTCTTTAGCAACACCTGCGAGTTGATAAAACTCAAGGGTTTTATCCATCACTAACTTATTGACAACCTTGTCGTTAGTACCGCTAAATAAATAGACTTTTTGTGCTTTAACATTTGCTAAATCATCAATTTGATGTGCAGATGCTAAGGTTTTAGCTTTTTCTAGGGCTTTTTCTGGATTAGGGGGAGGGGCATCACTAGCGGCTTTCATGCAGGTATTAATTGAAGTCATGATGTAATCCATCATGTTCTTAGTTTCACCAGAACCCGCACAATAGTATAAACCACCGCCAATCGTAGCAATGCCTTTAATTTCAGCAGAGTAGGCAACGCCTAATTGTGCTGCCATAAATGCACCAGAGGAAATACCAGAAACGGTTGTTTGACTTAAATCAGCTTGGTAGCTCGGTAACTTGACAGTTTCCGCATAGATTGGAAAAGAAAGAATAAGAGAAGTTGCAACTGTCAGTGTTTTTAAAGACATAGATTTCATAATCACCTTTTTAGATTGAAATAATAGCGATAAGGGAAATACAACACATCTAAAACACAACATCAGCAAAATGAATATAAGGCATTGCTCAATAATACACTGATATTAAAAACATTAATCAATGTTTGGTTTGTTCATTTTTGCCATATAATGCTAACACGTTTAAATTTTTGTTGCTATGCACTAAATAAAGAATTATAACTTTTTTTATATGAAAAATTTTTTCCTTAAATATGGTTTAATCCCTGATATAAGTAATATTACCTATTATTGATGGAAAAATTTTTTCTTTGAAATATAGAATAAAAGCTAAATCTCAATAATTAGGTTTATAAATAGCTTAACCATCGTTTTTCTAGGTATTTAAAAGAAAATACTAAGGTAAAAGTTAAAACTAAATAAAATGCACCTGCTGTTAAAAAAGCCTCATAAGGCATGTAAAAACGTGAATTAACGATACGTGCCGCTCCTGTGATATCAATCAGCGTAATCACACTGGCTAAAGAACTTGCATGTAGCATAAAAATAACTTCGTTACCATAAGCAGGAAGCGCGCGCCGTAACGCACTTGGTAGAATAATACGACGATATATCAACGTAGGTGACATACCAAATGCCTTTGCTGCTTCAATTTCACCAATAGGCATTGAGACGATAGTACCGCGTAAAATTTCTATCGTATAAGCGGCGGTGTTGAGCGTGAATGCTAATAATGCACACCAATAAGCCTCACGTAAAAAGTGCCAAAAAATACTCGCTTTTATCCAATCAAACTGTCCTAATCCATAATAAATAAGGTAAATTTGAATTAATAAAGGTGTACCACGAAAGAAGTAACTGAATGCAAAAACGGGGATTGAATAGAAAGGGTTTTTTAAGGTTGCTAACACGGCGCAGGGAATGGCAATGAAAATGCCCAGCAATAGGGATAAAGAGACTAATTCTATTGTCAGCCCTAAACCTTCCCAATATAGGTGAAAATTATCAATAATGACACTAAAGTTCATGGTTTAGATAGTTTTAGTATGAATTCGATAACGATGTTCTAGCCATTTTAAGCAGAGAATCGACACGGTTGTAAAGCCAAGAAATCCCAGCGCGACCACTAAATAAAAGGTAAATGGTAGTCGTGTTGCGCCAGCGGCAAGTGTGGCTTTACGTACCATATCATCTAAGCCAATGACTGAAACTAACGCGGTAGCTTTTAATAACACTAACCAGTTATTGCCAAAACTAGGCAGTGCATGGGGAATCATTTGTGGGAGTAAAATACGCCAAAAAACTTGCCCACGTGTCATGCCAAATGCATAAGCCGCTTCTAATTGTCCGCGTGGAATAGCGAGAATTGCCCCTCTAAAGGTTTCAGTCATATACGCGCCAAAGATAAAACCTATCGTTAATACGCCCGCAATAAATGGATTAATATCAATATAATCATCATATCCAATCGCATTTGCTAGTTGATTGATGAGTAATTGTCCCCCATAAAAAATCAATAGCATTAACACTAAGTCGGGAATCCCTCGAATAACAGTGGTGTAAACCATTGCAATGCTAGAAGCAATTTTTGAGGTAGATAATCTTGCTAACGCACCCACTAAGCCTAAACCTGTTGCAATGCAAAGAGATAATAAAGAAACTTCTATCGTGAGTAATGCCCCTGCCAAAATGCTCGCGCCATAGCCGTGTAGGTCAAACATTCAATTCTCCTGCAATGAGAAACTGAGCAGTAATAAACGCTAAAACAAATCTGAATTTAGTGCGTTAACTCATCATAAAGCGGTTATGTCGTTGTCAACATAACCACTTGCTATTAAATCTTATTTTTCTTATGGTGCACAGACTTGATGAATATCACCATGATAAACCAATGGAACAGTTAATACAGTGTTACATAAGACTTGTTGTGGCGTTTGTGCGTTTGTTGTGGGGGTTGCTGGATGTGCCCATACTAGTAATTGTCCTAACCAACTCGTTTCATCCGTTTGTGGGTAAACCAGTTGATAATCATCACCAACCTTTGCAAGCTGTGCAAGTTTATCAATGGCTTGTTGACGGTTTAATGTGCCATCAATTAAATGATATTGTTCGGCAGTGTCATTGCTGAATAATTGCGCCCCCATTTTATTACGAATGACATCTGCATTAATTTGACGGTTCTCAGCAACATGTTGTACAAATTTCGTATATTCCGTATCGACACCTGCTTGCAGGTTTTGCAATTCTTCATCGGTAGGACGGCGAAAAGGATTGCCTAAATCTTTACCGCGCCCCGCAAAGATTTGATATTGTTCTATTCCTTCCTCAGTGACAATTCCGCCTCCCATTACCCCGCCATCTGTCGCAATGGGTTTATTAAAATAAGTGAGAGAAATCCCTAATACCCCAATACTGCCAACCATACTCCCATAATCCGCATAAATTGCATCCGCGCCCACCATTGCCATAACCCCACCTGAAGCGGCAAAACCTTCAATATAAGCAATAACAGGCTTTTGGGTTGCCTTTTGATACGCTTTGATACCATCAAAAATGGCACGAGAACCATAAATAGTGCCTCCAGCGGTCTGGATATGTAAAAAAATACCTTTAATCTCAGGATGTTTTGCCGCTTTTAACAGTTGCTCTTGAATTTGATAGCCGTAAGTGACACCTGTGGCTAAAAAGGAGAGAGAACCGAATTCGGTATTTGGACTGCCGAGTATAATCCCATTAATATTGAGTTTTAATAAATACTGCTGACTTTGTGAATTCCCTGCAATATAAGTATATTGCGACGCTATATTATTGATATCCGTTAATTCCCCCTGCTGTAGTTTTGCACCGATACCGATGCCTAACCCTGTAAAAAAGAAAATGGCGAGGACAATTAAAATAATAAGACTCAACAGGGCGAAAAAGACCTGTCCAACAAGGCGAAACGCGCCAGTTATGATTGACATGCAAACCTCTCCACGAGCATAAATTTCAGTAAAAATAATCCATCAATTTCGTAAACAAGACGAGATACAACATTATACAATGTGGGTTGTTTGCCTTGCTGAACAAAGGTGGGATTAACCCCATTTAGCGACATTGCTTGCTATGAATGCTTTAATCATTGGGCTAACTTTGTTATGTTTTGAACCTTACACGTAATATTGCTAGAAAAACAAATAGATTATTT
Source organism: Beggiatoa alba B18LD (assembly GCF_000245015.1). NCBI lineage: Bacteria > Pseudomonadati > Pseudomonadota > Gammaproteobacteria > Thiotrichales > Thiotrichaceae > Beggiatoa > Beggiatoa alba. Next base: position 2,316,547 of record NZ_JH600070.1, read on the forward strand.
CCCTAAATTTCATGTGAATGACGGCTCAGTGTAAAAAAGTCGATGCATGTTGGGGATGCTAACTTGAGCTTATCAAGCTTCAGACCTACTGTTTAGGAGGCAGATTGTCTGCGATGGCTAAGTACATGGAAATTTTATCCATAACACGATAAGTTTAAAAAAAATTGCCTAGTATTAATAAAGTATAAGGAGTGAAAAATAAATAACCGTGTTAAAACAAACTTTCACCATTGTGAACAAATTAGGACTTCATGCACGCGCCGCTGCTAAATTAGTGAAGCTTGCCTCCGCATTTGATAGTGATATCAAAATTAAGCGTGGGCAGCGTGAAGTCAACGGCAAAAGTATCATGGGAGTCATGATGTTAGCCGCTGCAAAAGGCACAGAAGTGGATATAACGACATCAGGTATTGATGAAGAAATCGCGATGGCTGAAATCGCTGATTTGATTGAAAGTCGCTTTGGAGAGGCAGAGTGAGCTTAACGCTACATGGTATTGGTGTTTCAAAAGGCGTTGCCATTGGCAAAGTGCATATTATTAACCGCGATCATATCGAAGTTGGTGAATATACCTTGTCAGTGCAAAGCCTAGAAGGGGAAGTATTACGTTTTGAAGGTGCAGTTGATGTCGCCCGTGAGCAGTTGCAACGGATTCGACAACAAGTTTCAAAGCAAACTGCCTCTGATGTTGCTGCATTTATCGATACCCACTTATTAATGTTAGAAGATACCGTTTTTATCGAATCCCCAGTTCGCTTGATTCGTGAACGGCAATGCAATGCAGAATGGGCTTTAAAACTGCATCATGACTATCTCATTCGTGTTTTTGATGAGATGGACGACCCTTATTTAAAATCACGTAAAGATGATGTTGCTCAAGTTGTTAATCGTATTCAGCGCGTGCTACGTGGATATCCTGATTTAGCCGAAGACCTTTCTACTGAAAGTCTTTCTCACGCGATTGTCTTATCAGATGATTTAAGCCCTGCGGATACCGCATTGATGCAACATCGGGGCATCGTAGCCTTTGCCACCGAATTTGGTGGCGCAACCTCTCACACGGCAATTTTAGCGCGTAGTTTAGGCATCCCTGCCATTGTGGGGCTGCGTCGTGCACGTGCCTATGTCCAACACGGTGAAACTTTAATTATTGATGGTTCACAGGGAATGTTAATTGCTGACCCTGATGAACGAGCATTACGTTACTATCGCAATCGGCAACGGGATGAAAAACGCTATCGTACTGCATTAGGTAAATTAAAAAACGCGCCAACAATTACAAAAGATGGTACGCCTATTTCTTTGCAAGCAAATATTGAATTCCCTGAAGATATGCTTGCCGTGCGGCGAGTGGGTGGTGAAGGCGTTGGCTTATATCGTACCGAATTTTTATACATGAATCGCCCTACGCCCCCCTCAGAAGAAGAACATTTTGACGCTTATTTGCGGGTTATTCGAGCTGCAAAAGGAACACCTGTTACGATTCGTACTTTAGATTTAGGCGCAGATAAACAAGTCCGTTATCAAGACCTATCCACAGCGACAAATCCTGCCTTAGGCTTACGAGCAATTCGTTTATGCTTAAGAGACTTAAAAATGTTTAAAATTCAATTGCGCGCTATTACCCGTGTTTCTGCTTTTGGACAAGTGCGCATGATGATACCGATGGTGTCAGGCATTCAAGAATTATTACAAGTTCGTAACTTAGTCAGTGAAGTACAAAATGAATTAGCCCGTAAATCGATTAAGTTTGACCAAGCAATGCCTATCGGTGCAATGGTTGAAGTACCTGCAGTGGCTGCCTGTACAGACTTATATGCCCCTCACTCTGATTTTTTCTCCATAGGAACTAATGATTTAATTCAATACACCTTAGCAATTGATCGTGTTGATGACAGTGTTAATTACCTCTACGACCCCTTACATCCTGCTGTTTTACGCCTGATTAAAATGAGTATTGATGCGGCAAGTCGTCATGAAAAACCCATTAGTATGTGTGGTGAGATGGCGAGCGATAGTCGCTACGTGCGTTTATTGCTGGGCTTAGGATTACGCTCATTTAGCGTAAATCCTGAAGCATTATTAGAAGTTAAACAAATTATTATCAACAGTGATATGACAGGATTAGCAAGAAGTGCAGGAAAGCTGATGCGTTTAACAGCACATGTAGATATCCTAGAACTACTAGAACATATTAACCGTTAATTCTTCCCTTAAGAACGTCAACCATTTTTTAAAACATAAAGACCTGCTAAGTTTTCAAAACCTAGCAGGTCTTTTTTTGTCTGAACCAGAATTCACAGAATTTTCAGAATTAGCAGGATTAAAAAGCGTGATTCGCATTAATTTCTTGGTTTAAGGGGTTTAAATTCTGTTAATTCTGAAAATTCTGATTCAGACAAGCTATTGTCTTTTTAAAAGAATCTCGCCGTACTCGCGTTATTAGGTCTTTAATGTTTATATAGCAAACGTATTATAAAACAACATGGAGGACTGGCAGTCCTCCGCATCGCTTTGTAGTGCATTTACTATAATCGTTCAATTTCCTCGCGTGTTAATCCCGTCGCAACCATAATGAGTTCAAGAGGAGCATTGCTTTGCTTTAGTGCGATTGCGACTTTTATTCTTTCTTGTGCAATTTTCATTCTTTCTTGCTCAATCCCTTTTTTAACACCTTGTTCAATTCCAATCTCAATGCCCTTCTCCATCCCTATCTCAATTCCTTCCTGTTTAGCGGTATCAAGCACATTGATGAAATCGCGGTAGTATTTCAAACTTAATTCATACGCATGACGGTCTTCATAACTCATATTCGCTAATTTCGCTAACGCAAAAGCGTCTTCGATAATATCCCCTTGAAATTCTCTCGGCATATCGTCAAATGTCACTAATTCACGCAGAAAATATAACCACCATTCCAGATGGTTCGCTAATTCGGATTCTTGTTTTTTAAACTTCGCCATTTCTATGTAAATGAAGTTCAATTTCTTAAACATCACTTCTTTACTGTAAATATCGGTTATTTGTCCGAAATGTAAGTAATGGTCATCGGGAAAGCTGGCTAAGGAGAAGTCTAAAATCCCAATGAAATAAATCGGGGTTAATTCAAAATCCCATTTGCCTTTTTTGGCTTGGTCTTGAATTAAGAAACTGGCGTAATAGGTAGCGCGGTCTTGAAAGTGTTCTTGTTTCGCACGTTGTAATTCGACAATGAATTCCTGATTTTTTTCATCCCGACAATAAATATCAAAGATGGCACGTCGGTCTTCTTCTAACATGCCGAGTTTTTCGATATTTTTAAATTCTAAGCTGACAATTTTATGTTTGATGGGGAGTAAATCATTGAGGAAGCTGATGAGTAGGGGTTTACTTTCTTCACTGCCGAAGATTTTTTTAAAGCCAAAATCGGTGAAGGGGTTGATGAATGTGCCTAGGGATTTGTCGGTCATGTTGATGTTTCCTCATGCTTGGGAAGATATAGTAAACGTATCATAAAATTATTTAAATTTAGGATTGGCAGTCTTTCGCATCGTTTTATAGGGCGTTTACTATATATTGCACTTATAAAAACTCAAATCGATAACCTTCCATCACGCTATTACCTTCAATCACATACGACATATCGATTAAATCAAAACGAACATGCACAATTGCACCCGCTTGCATTTCCTCTTTAATATCGACATTTAAATACTCTTTTGGTGTAAAACGTCGTTGCGCAATCGCTTTGCCATGACGGTCTTCAAACGTCAGTTCCAAAATAGGATAAGGCTGTGGAAAAGGGGCATCATTCACAAACGTTGCGTTGACTTGCAACATATCAGGCGATTCTGGATGAATCTGCACAATCCGCTCCTGCATATGAATGGCATCTAAATTGCGCGTTTCAGGTAACTGACAACCTGCTAACTCACAACCTTGAACCAAAACAGGACGTAATTGTGCATTTTGCAAAAACACCTCAGGATACATAAACCATGTGTACTGTAAGCCTAAAAGACCGATTAAAAACACACTGATGATTGACCACACAATCACTGTACCTAAACGGCTTTTTTTACTATTTTTAACTACATCCGCAATATCTTCATCCGTTAAATCATCCTCAGTTAATGTCGCTGTCTGATGAACACTCGCAGCGGTTGCTGTTTTCTTTTTATTCTCTTTAGGCACTTCTTTAATTAAATTTTTAGAAGCATCAAAAACATGCTGGCAGTTAGCACATTTCACATGTCCTTGAGCAACATTTAAATGTGCGGTATTAACGCGGAAAATAGTTTGACAATGCGGACACTGTGCGTACATGGCTACTCTCAACTCGTTAGAAAATAAAATATAGTGTAAAGCAGATACAACATGAGATAAATCCTACGTATCTGAAAACCATTCAAAGACAACTTACCCACGTTTATATCCGACAACCCTAACCCAGCCCTCTTTTTCAGTCACGCTTAACTGTTCAAAATAAGTCGCGTAAGCCGTCACAACCATATCCGCTTGTGTTTGTAAAATGCCTGATAACACAATGGGCGCACCCGCAGGCAAATACTCAGCAAAGGTTTTTGCTAAACTGATTAAAGGATTTGCCAAAATATTGGCTAATAAAACATCGGCTTGTGGCAATGTAAATGCTTCAGGTAAAGCCGTATAAATCATTGCAGAAACCCCATTTTTCTCAGCATTATCCCGAGTTGCTAACAATGCCTGTGGGTCTATATCCACCGCCCAATTTTCTGTCGAGCCTAATTTTGCTGCTGCAATTGCCAAAATGCCTGAACCGCATCCGTAATCAATCACCCGTTTTCCTGCGAAATTGGTCTGAGCATCTAACCACTCTAAACATAACGCAGTTGTTGGATGCGTCCCTGTTCCAAATGCTAACCCTGGATCAAGCAAAATATTAACGGCATCAGGCTCTGGGGGAGATGTCCAACTTGGACAAATCCATAAACGCTCACCAAAACGCATAGGATGAAAATCACTCATCCAAACCCGTGTCCATTCCTGATCGGCTAAACGCTGTAATTCATAGCTTAATGGCACATCGGCAGATAAAACCGCATGAAAGTGCAATAATAAACTTTCAGGGTCCGTATCTTCTTCAAATAACGCAAGAATTCGCGTGTTCTGCCAAATAGGTGTTGTATTTAAAGGGGGTTCATACACAGGCTGATCCGCAGCATCTTGCCAAGTGACCGATAAAGCCCCTAACTCCGTTAAACTGTCAGAAATCTCATCAACGTGTTCTGCATCTGTATTTACGACTAATTGTAACCAAGACATTGTTTTATTTCGTATAAAGTCAAAAGAAAAAGAAACGGCATATAAACTGCAAAATTAAAAAATAGTCATCAAAGCAGACAAAAAATTACAGTTTTATTAAGCCCCATATTTTGGCGAATTCTATTGATTCATGAAAGAGTTATATTGCATTGCAATATTGAAACTTAGAAATCACTTTAAGAAGTATATTTTATCTTATTAAAATAAATGAACTTTTTAAAATAAAAAAATCAAATACAAGGCTTAACATTTTGACTGCTTATAGTGTATGCTTAGGGAAGCCTAATATTATCAATAAACAAGACCAGTTTATTTAATCTGGCTTTACATTGTAATCATAATAACTTGTTTTTAAAGTGGATAAATAAATGACACGCATACGAAAGAAAAAAGTTATTGCTCGTCGTCGTCCTACCACTTTCACCCCCCAAAATCGTAGTTTTCGCTTTCGCTGGCGTTGGTTAATGCTGATTCTCGTATTTATTCCAACCGCGATTTATGTCAGTTGGCTGGATGTGAAAGTACGAGAAGATTTTGACGGGCATAGTTGGGCATTACCCGCACGTGTTTATGCAAGTCCTGTTGAAATTTATGCAGGAATGACATTAAACCCTGACAGTTTAATTAATGAACTCAAAGCGATTGGCTATGTAGAATCAGCCGCGCTGAATGAATCAGCTCAGTTTTATCGGGCGGGTACGGATATTAGCATTATGACACGTGCTTTCCAATTTTGGGATGCGAATGAACCCGCGCAAAAAATGCGAATTCGTTTCTTAAAAGATAATAAAGTGGAATGGATTCGCGATGAATCTACGAAGAAAAGTATCGCATTAGCTCGATTAGAGCCGAAGATGATCGGCAAGATTTATCCAACACACAATGAAGACCGTATTTTAGTCAAATATGATGAATTACCGCCTTTATTAGTAAAAGGGTTAGTGGCAGTTGAAGACAGAACTTTCTTTGAACACAATGGTTTAAGTCCACGTGGGATTTTACGGGCAATGGTTGCTAACCTGCGAGCAGGTGATTGGGTACAAGGCGGTAGTACCATCACACAACAGTTGGTTAAAAACTTATATTTAAACGCTGACCGCACCATAGACCGTAAAGTCAATGAAGCTGTTATGGCGTTATTATTAGAATGGCACTACAGCAAATCGCAGATTTTAGAAGCGTATATTAATGAAGTCTATCTCGGACAAGATGGAAATCGCTCCATTCATGGAATGGGTGTTGCCTCCTCTTTTTACTTCAATAAGTCTATTGAACAGCTCAAATTACCTGATATTGCGCTATTAATCAGCCTTGTGCGTGCTGCCTCGCTTTATAACCCGCGTAAACACCCAGACCGTGCCATTGCGCGACGGAATTTAGTGCTGGATTTAATGGCTGAACGGGGTGTTATTTCTGAAGCGGATGCAAAACAGGCAAAAGAAGCCCCTTTAAATATTACAGAAGAAGCAAAAGGCACTGTATTCCCCTATCCTGCCTTTTTAGAATTAGTGCGCCGTCAATTACGTGAAGATTATCGTGAAGAAGATTTGCGTAATGAAGGACTACAAGTTTTTACCACGCTAGACCCATTTATCCAAAATCTGGCAGAAAAAGCCATGATTGACGGTATTAAAAAACTGGCAAAAACCAATCGTCGTTTTAATGAATTAGAAGGCGCGATGGTTGTTACCAGTAGCGAAGGTGGCGAAGTATTGGCTTTAATCAATGGCAAAAATCCCACTTTTGAAGGCTTTAATCGTCCTTTAGATGCCCGTCGACAAATTGGCTCTTTAATCAAAGTCGCCGTTTACTTAACCGCGTTAGAAAATACTCGAGCATATTCTTTAACCAGCATGTTAAACGATACCGCTTATGAATGGCGTGACCGTAAAACGGGACAAGTTTGGACACCAAAAAATTATGATTTTCGCGCACGGGGGCGCGTCCCCTTACATTTTGCGCTGGCAAACTCGCTGAACTTAGCAACCGTGCATTTAGGCATGGAGTTAGGATTAGAAAAAATCCGTAATACCTTACGACGAATGGGTGTAGAACGCGACTTTACGATTTATCCCTCTATGTTATTGGGTAGCGTTGCCTTGACACCATTAGAAGTAACCCAAATGTATCAAAGCCTTGCTAGCGGTGGCTTTCGTGTGCCCTTGCGTTCCATTCGTAATGTATTAACCCATGACGGCAAACCTTTACAACGTTATGCCCTATCCGTTGAACAACGCTTTGATTCTGCCCCTGTCTTTTTATTAAATTACGCTTTACAAAATGCTGTTCGTGAAGGGACAGGGCGACAAGTGGCAAAAGTGTTACCAAAAGAGTTAATTATCTCAGGGAAAACAGGGACAACAAACGAATTACGTGATAGTTGGTTTGTCGGCTTTGACAGCGAATTATTAACCGTCACGTGGATAGGACGTGATGATAATAAACCAATGGGTTTAAGCGGCTCTACGGGTGCAATGCGGATTTGGAGTGAATTTATTCAATCAGCAAATACCCGTTCTTCCGCACCGATTACACCGAATCATGTCGAATGGCGTTGGGTGGATGCGGCTGGTAACTGGAGCAGTCGAGGCGCGTCAGGCGCGATTCTAGTGCCCTTTGTGACTAATCATAATGACAGTAATCGTTTAGCAAATAACAATCCTGTTTTTAATCCTAACCTGTTAAATAACGCAGAAACAAATACAGCAAATGGTGGAACGATAAAAACAGGCAATACAAATGAGACTGAAGCAGTGAACACCCGTTCACCATAATCTCAAAAAATAAGGACTGGCAGTCCTTGAAGGACTGCCAGTCCTTTATTTTTAATCCTATTCATCAATCTAAGTTTGACTACCCGCCAAACTCAAATTATTTAGCAACAGGTTTAAAAATCTCCGCTAAAAAATTATCCATCATCTGATAAGCACGTATTGCCACTTTTTCATTATAACGCGCTCCCTCACTATTCGCGTCAGGGTCAGTAAATGAATGCACTGCACCGCCAAAGCTCACTAATTGCCAATCAACATTGGCATCACGCATTTCTTTACTAAATGTTGCCACTTGTTCTTCAGGCACATAAGGGTCATTTGCGCCATGCAACACTAAGACTTTTGCCTTAATTTGTTTCGCATCCGCAAGATTTGGCGTATCTAAATTGCCATGGAATGAAACAACCCCCGCAACATCTGCCCCACTACGAGCGAGTTCTAAGACCGTCCCGCCACCAAAGCAGTAACCAACGGCGGCTAATTGACTGACATCCACAGGCACTGTTTGCGCTTGGGCTTTTAACTCATCGAGTGCTTTATTAATCCGCGTGCGCATCATGGCTCTATCGCTTCGTACCGTTTTAGCGGCGGCACTGGCTTCATCCGTATTTTTGGGGCGAATATTAACCCCATACATATCGGTCATGAAAACCACATAACCCCGTTCAGCAATCTTCTTCGCATCTGCTAATGCTGCATCGGTAATACCTAACCAATTGGGAACCATAATAATAGCAGGGCGTTTTTGCGTATTACTTGCATCATAAACCAACGTACTGGCAAATTGCTGATTGTCGATACTGTATTCCACAATTTTAGTCTGCAACGCCGCCATTGCCGTTTGCATGAAATAAAAAGGCACTATGAATAAAGCTAAAAATAATTTAATTTTCATAAAACAAACTCCTTTATGGAAGAAAAACCGCTGTTGAGAAATCAAGTAAGGCTGACTAAAAATAGGCTTATTACAATTCAAGGTTTTTTTTCGTTAAGATGTCCCTATAATTTTTCTTTTCTTAACACAAGGTATTTACGTATGTATCAGAAAATAGCTTTTCTCTTATTCTGCTTGCCATGGTTCGCACAGGCAGAAACAACACAATATCAGGTAGATAAAAAAGTGGATGGCTTAATCTATCTGAATGCTAAACAAGAAACCCAGATTAAAACTAATGCATTTTCTTTCACCCTGCCACAAGGTTGGAGCACTGAAGTCGCACGATATAATTTAGCTGAATATATCGATATTTATAACAACACCAATTTAGAAGACCATCCCCGTGTTGTGTTAATAGAAACACCAGACCCCAAAAAAACTTTAAAAGAGCGGGAAGAAAGTTGTCGGACAGAATTTACACGTAACAACACCTTAACAGCTGATAAAGTTGAGTATGAAAAATTCGCTAATGGGCAAGAATGGCTAGTTTGTGAATATCATGCATTCGATCGCCGCATCGTCTTAGCCGATACCATTATAGATAAAGTGCAATACTCGATTGCTTTAAATATTGCTTTGACAGAATGGGAAGGTTTAAAAACACAAGTGTTAAACCTCATGCATACAACCACTGTACACAACACCCCAACTGAAGAAAAAACGCTAACCACATTAGCGGGTAAACCCATTATTGGTGCTTGGCAGATTCAACACAATACTAATCCTGTCTGCTCTGAAACAGTCGTTTTCTCTGCGGATAGAACCTTTACCTCAACATCCACCTCAGGGCAAATCATGAGCGGAAAATACCGTTACATAGAGTCTGTTGGTGGCAAAAATCGGATTAAAATTGTCGGTTTTATTTCTGGGGATAATGGCTTGCCTGATTGTTTCGGAACGATAAACCAAGTCAAAGGAAAAGACTTAGCCATATCGTTAGCATTGAATCCCGATTATAAATCCTTTGTATTGACCGATGGGATTGAAGGCAACGCAAAAGACCTGAAATATACCCAACTGGGTCAATAACAGAAATTCGTTGTTATTTTAACGGTGATATAACAAGGTATATCACCGTTACTATTTAACAAACGAGTGGCATGAACTGCAACAAGTTAGATAACAATATGTTCCCTCTGATACCTGCTCAAACGCCTGTACTTGTGACGGGTGCAAGCAATCAAATTGGTCATTTTTTACTGCCCCATTTACAACAAGCAGGATGGCAAGTAACGGCTATCAGTCGTCAAGCAACAACACGCCCAGATTGGCAACAATTAGATTTACAAACGGCGGAATTGTCTATTTATCAACCTACTGTCCTAATTCACATTGCCCCATTAAGTTTATTACCAGTTTTACTTGAAAAATTACCCAATAACGCGCCTTTGCAACGCTTAATTACCTTTAGCTCTACCAGTCGCTTTACAAAAATCAATTCTAATAATTTCAAAGAACAACAAATTGTTACCCAATTAACACAAGCAGAACAGGCAATTATTAATATTTGTCTCGCCCGTCAAATTCCCTACACGATTTTTCGCCCTACCTTAGTGTATGGCTGTGGTTTAGATAAAAATATTTCTTTTATCGCACGATTTATCCAACGTTTTGGCTTTTTTCCACTCATCGGCTCAGGCGTAGGACTACGACAACCTGTTCATGCAGATGACTTAGCCCTTGCCTGCTTACAAGTCTTAAATAATCCAACAACCTTTAATAAAAGTTACAACTTAAGTGGTGGAGAAACCTTAAGTTATCGCGCTATGGTTGAACATGTTTTCACAACACTTGGGAAAAAACCGCGTATTCTGGTCATTCCCGAACAAATTTTTTACAGACTAGCGAATTTATTACGTATTTTCCCCATGTTTCGCCATGTATCAGGCGAGATGGTGAGTCGGATGAAAACAGATTTATGTTTTGCTTCTACTGATGCCGTGCAAGATTTTGCCTATACACCGAGAGCATTTACTCAAAGCACATTAGGCATTCTGTCACAAAAATAAAAGGATTTTTCCCCGTTGAAGCCCTATACATTAGACGCTATTTATATAGAAATTACGCGATAAAACGAATTATTGTAAACCATTAAGAGTTATACCACTCATGCAAACCCCTCCCCCTATTTCTGAACGCTCGCTCATTGCCATTGTTTTTGCTATTCAATTTGTCAACATTGTCGATTTCATGATGGTCATGCCTTTAGGAGCTGATTTTGCTCGTAGCTTAGGCATTGATGCGGCACATATTGGCATTATTGGTGGTAGTTATACCATTGGTGCGGCAGTTTCTGCGATTATCAGCGCATTCTTTCTTGACCGTTATGACCGCCGTACCGCTGTTTTTTACGCAATGGCTGGGCTTATTGTTGCAACGGCTGCTTGTACATTAGCAACAAATCTTGTTGAACTGGTAACGATTCGAGTCATTACAGGGATTTTTGCAGGACCTTTAACCTCTTTAGTCATTGCCATGATTATCGATGTTGTCCCCGCAGAACGACGCGGGCAAGCCATGGGGATGGTCATTAGTGCTTTTTCCATCGCGGCAGTATTGGGCGTGCCGATAGGTTTGGAATTAGCCCACTTAGGTGGTTGGCAAATTCCCTTTTTTGTCATCTCTATTTTAAGTTTATGCGTGGCGATTGCTACCTTATGGATTCTCCCGCCCATGCGTAACCATTTAATTGGGATACAAGCCAATGCTAAAACCAATTTATTCCGTTTTTTTACCCATACCAATGCATTACTTGCTTATTCGCTAACAGGCTTATCGATGCTCGGTGGTTTTCTCATCATTCCTAATATCTCCGCCTATGTGCAGTTTAATTTGCATTATCCGCGTGAAGAACTAAGTTTGCTGTATTTAGCAGGCGGAACAGTGAGTTTTATTGCCATGCAATTGGCTGGGCGTTGTGCTGACCGTTTTGGTAGTTTTATCGTTGCGTTTTGGGCGAGTATTTTATTAACGCTAGTTATGATAGTAGGATTTACTTTAGAAAATATACTATTACCTGTCATTGTGATTTTTGCTGGCTTTATGCTGGCGATGTCTTTGCGCAGTGTGGCAATTGCGACTGTCATTGCAAGAGTACCAAATAGTACGGAACGGGCTGGATTTATGGCGGTCAATGCGGCTGTGCAACACTTAGCCAGTGCAATGGGGGGAATGCTGTCGGCAATGATGTTGCAATCACAAGCAACAACAGGGGCTTTAATTGGCATGTGGCAAGTGAGCTTGTTATCTATTCTAACAACCTTGTGCTTACCTGTTTTATTCTGGATTTTAGAAAATCGCTTAGATAATCAATCTGAATCAAGTCCCCGTGACGAGTTGTTATTAAACGAAGGTTAAACCGCCATTCTACAAAACAAAAACCTGCTAGGTTTTGAAAACCTAGTAGGTCTGTCGGAACATGCGAAAAGGTTTGAAGGATTGACGGAGGTTACTCTCTTGTTTTTTTTATCAAGATTTAACAGACAAACTGTTGTCTTTCTAAAAGAAACTCGCCGAACTTAGGTTAATTAACCATTTTGAGTGTCTATTCACGGGGCGGTGCAAGCAGAGAGGGAATGATATAATTAAACTAATAATTTTACAGAAGACTGAAGAAATCATGTTTGAAAAAGAATTTGAAAGTTTGTTGAAATCACTGACTGAGTTGCGTGAGTCTCAGCGTCAGACTGATGCGCAGATGAAACAAACTGATGAACGCCTTGACCGTTTATGTAAGCAAGTTGGTGGCATCTCTAATAATAACGGAGATGTTGCGGAGGAATTTTTCTGGAATGCACTGAAAGATAAAAAAGAACTGAATGGCATCAAACTAGACTATTCAGACAAAAATGTTCATCGTAGAAAGGGAAATACAGAAGATGAATTTGATATTCTGCTCTGGAACGGAAGTGCGGTGATTATTGTTGAGACAAAATATAAAGTTCACCCTAATCATTTATCGGCTTTGAAAGAGAAAAAAATCCCCAATTTCCGAAAGTTATTCCCCGACAAGAACGACCATAAAATATATGCAGCAATTGCGGGTTTTAGCATACCAGATGAGTTAGTGGATGAAGCAAAAGAATCTGGATTTTTTGTATTCAAGCAATCTGGTGATAATTTGCTGATTGAAAATGCGGATAATATTCAGGCTTTTTAGCTGACTATCCCTCACTCGCAAGGCTGAGGGAATGAAATGATATAATTAAACTAATCATTTTACAAAAGACTGAAGAAATCATGTTTGAAAAAGAATTTGAAAGTTTGTTGAAATCACTGACTGAGTTGCGAGAATCAACTACTGAACTGAGAGAGTCAAATAAAGAGTTGCGTGAGTCTCAGCGTCAGACTGATGCGCAGATGAAACAAACAGATGAACGTCTTGACCGTTTATGTAAACAAGTTGGTGGCATCTCTAATAATAACGGAGATGTTGCGGAGGAATTTTTCTGGAATGCGTTGAAAGATAAAAAAGAACTGAATGGCATCAAACTAGACTATTCAGACAAAAATGTTCATCGTAGAAAGGGAAATACAGAAGATGAATTTGATATTCTGCTCTGGAACGGAAGTGCGGTGATTATTGTTGAGACAAAATACAAAGTTCACCCAAATCATTTATCGGCTTTGAAAGAGAAAAAAATCCCCAATTTCCGAAAGTTATTCCCAGACAAGAACGACCATAAAATATATGCCGCGATTGCAGGTTTTAGCATACCTGATGAGTTAGTGGATGAAGCAAAAGAATCTGGATTTTTTGTATTCAAGCAATCTGGTGATAATTTGCTGATTGAAAATGCGGATAATATTCAGGCTTTTTAGTAGCACATCCAAGCTACTCAATATAGCTAACGGGCTATAAAACGATGCGAATGACTGTTCGTCCTAAATTCAACCAGAATTCTGCAATATTTTTAGATTAAACAGTAGGTTCAGGTGTCAAATCGCTGAAGTGATTGCACTCTGCCTTAATCTATATTGCTTGGAATCTTAAGGCTTTTGTCTGAATCAGAATTCACAGAATTTTCAGAATTAAAAAGCGTGATTCACCTTAATTTTTTGGTTTAAGGGTTTAAATTCTGTTAATTCTGAAAATCCTGATACAGACAAATGCTTGTCTTTTAAAAAAAATCTCGCCGAACTCAGGTTATTAAGATAATACTTATCCCGTTTAGGGAGCAATCGCAAATTGCGCTGCCCATTCGTCAACACGCAACACACGGCTAAAACGACTTGCTTGTACAATTAAAATAGCTTTATGTAATTCTTCTGCGCTGATAGTGCCCGCTTGGTTGCTAAAGCCTAAAGTTGCTGTTGCATCAGCTAAAAACTCTACATTAAATCCTAAATGAAAGGCGTATCTTGCTGTGGTATCGCAACACATTTGCGTCATATAACCACTAATAACAACAGTATCAATCTGTTGATTGCGTAAATAATGTTCTAATTCAGTACCTGTAAATGAACTAGGCAGTTTTTTCTCAATATAAAAATCAGCGGGTAGATGTGCAATGCTTTCATGTAACGCCCAGCCATGTGTACCCTTTTGAAAAACAGGGGCAACTTGGTCTATGGTGTGTTGAATCACGATGACAGGGATTTTTGCCTGTCTCGCAATGTCAATGGCTTGTAATACGCGCTCTTGTGCTTGTGGGGGATAAGTGACGGGCATTTGTCCCGTAAAATACTCATTTTGCACATCAATGACTAATAAAGCACGTTTATGGCTGGTTTGCTCACGTGTGACATATTGCCCAATCACTTGTTGTGTGCTCATTACACTTGCTCCAGTATGAGATATTTTTTATGAAATCCATATTTTGCATAAAATGCTAAAACGCTTTCATTGCCTGCATAAACAGTAACGCGCTTTGTCTCTACCTTCAGATTATTCATCCAATCACTGGCTTGTTTTAAAAATGTTTCGCCCACTTTCAGATGTCGATAGGTTTGTTCAATAAAAATAGAGTCGATTTCGCCGATGCCTGCAGTCACAGTGCTGACGCAGTAACCAATATATTGATTAGCATATTTTGCTAGTTGTACTAATAATTGCCCCTGTTTCGCTTTGTTTAATAAGGCTTGTTGACGGGTAGGAAAAGTCAGCGTTGCGTAATAAGGCGCGAATGTTTCTGATTCGGCTAGGTGCAACTGATTAAGTTGTTGCCACAGAGGCTCTATCAGTGGTAAGCCTTCTATTCCCGTTTTTTCATAGTGAACAGGTTCAGGCAGTGGCTGTATTTTGGCTTTGAGCTTGGTTTGTTTCCGCTGGGCTTGGGTTAAGCCATCATAACCCCATGCTGTCGCGTCGATTTCGTGAATGATGATATAGGTTGCTTGGGGCAATTGTCCATTGAGTACTGTCTGCAACAGTTCGGCGGCAGCTTGTATCATCTGGGCTTTTTCCGCGTCTGTATTCGTTCCTTTGGTGATGTTGATTTGTAAATGTGCGCCAACATGCTGTAATTCGCCATGAATAAACCAGTGACTATTCGGCAATGGCTCTATGCTCAACGCGGTGAGTTGGGGGTCTTTATGTAAAATGTCCGCCATGAGTTGCGTGAGTGTGCGGGCGAGATGGGTGAGTTGTTCGGGTGTTAAGGAACTGGCGAGTTTTAATTGTAAGTAGGGCATGAGAAATCTCCTTGACTGATTGGTCAAGAAGATTGTAATGATTATTTGACCAGTTAGTCAAGTTTTAAAAGTAGCTTTTTTAATGTTTCGATACATTCAACGAATAATTTATCGTCATCGCTGAGTCTAGCGCGTTGAATAGAGCCGCTTAGGACAATCACGATAAATGTCGCTAGGCGTTTAGCGTCATTTTCATGCGTTGGTAATTCGCCAAGTGTTATTGCTTTACGCAAGACTTCTTCCACATTGGCTTCATGTCCTATGTAAACCTGTGTCAATGCAGTACGAAAATCTTCATCTAAGCCTGCCAGTTCTTGCACTAATTTACCCAATGGGCAGCCACGTTTTAAATCAAAATTGCTGGGCGTAGAGAGGAAATCAAAGAGGGTTTTTAAGGGCTGTTCTGCATGAGCAATATGGGCATAACGTTCGGCAAAGCGTCGCGCAATGCGTTCACGAATCACTGCCAGCGCAAGGTCTTTTTTAGAGGCGAAAAAGTGATAGAGCGAACCTTTTTGTACCCCTGCATTTTCTAACAACGTGTTTAATCCTGTCGCGTTATAACCATTGGTATAAAAGGTTTCAAAAGCAACATCGAGCAGTTTTTCACGGGTATGACAATTATTTTTCATTGATAGCTAAAAGATTTATTTAAATGGGTCATGTCTATGGGAAAGGTAAGACGGATACAACATCCGCCAAGTAAATCAGAATCGGTGATTTTAACGCTTCCATTATGTTTATCCATGCAAACTTTGACAGAAAGTAGTCCAAGCCCTGAGCCTTCCGTTTTTGTCGTGAAAAAGGGTTCAAATACTTTTTGTCGTAAATCTTGGGGAATGCCTCTGCCATTGTCATGAATTTCTAAAATCACAGCATCAGGCTGTAACGTCGTTTTGAGTACGATAATTCCATTCGCATGTTGAATTGCCTCTGCTGCATTAATAATCATATTAATCAACATTTGTTTAAATAAATGCGTTTCAATCATGATATTTGGTAATTGTGCGGATTCTAAACGAATAGCACATTTTTTCACGTGCTGATGATGTTGAGCAAGTTCTATAATCTCTTGAATAAACGCATTTAAATTTAAAAAACTAAAGGATTTTTCTAAAGCCTCTTGCTCAACATGTACCAATGTTCGCGACAGTTCTGTCAGTTCTGCTAGTCCTGTTTCAACAGTACGTAATAATTGGCGTTGTTTTTCTGAGAGTTCGTTTGTTTCTTGAAAAACTTCAATTGCGCCAGAGATGGAGAATAAGCAGTTATTCATATCATGGGCAACCGAGGCAGCAAAAATGCCAGCTGTTGCTTTACGTTCTGATTGAATTAATAGGCTTTGCTGGATAAAAATTTGGTTTTGATACTCATCTATCCTTTTTAGCATCATAATGAGGATAAGAAAAATTAATAAGGTGGTCAATATCACGAATATTGTCCCTTTCCACTGTTCTATCAACGTCAGTTGCTGAATAGAAAAAGCAAAACTAGCTGCAATTTCACTCGATAACCAGATATAGAGTAAACAGTAAAGTAGATAAAGACTTGCAAAAGAGATTGCATATAAATAGGGATTAAAACGCAAAGGCAATTTAACAAGTTTTGGGGATTTTGATATAAGCGGCGTTATCATTTTCTATCCTTATCGTAAAAAAACATTATTTTCTTTTATCCGATTCTATAACCTTATGTTACCGTCATCGTTTTGTAAAACTGAACACGCATAATCCTTATGACTTCAACAGGATTTGAGGTAATTGAAACACGTTGGTTCTCAGGTTATCGGATGCTATTTAACACTAAAAGGAATACAAATTGCGGTGTAAGCCATGAGTTGTAATTTCCTTGATTATAATGAAGTGTTTTGTCGTTGTGCTATGTTTGATAACGCAGATTTAGCATAACGAAGCAAACGAGGTTTTAACATTGAGAATAGATGATAGTCCCTCTGTTTTAGTTCATTCGACTGATAGGCATCAACAAACATCTTCAACATCTTGTATTGTTTTAAAACAGGCAAATCCTAATCCGCGTGGGGGTTTTAAAACCTTATATTTGCTAGCAGGTGATTTTGTACAAGCAGATTTACCCATTTGTGTGCAAACAACAAAAGATATCACGTTTCCTGTTTGTACCCTGCAACCTGATCGCATATATACATTGCGCATCTTTCATCTTAATGACTTGCACCATGAATTGCGCTCTACTCATCCAGAGTTAGGGGATACGCATCGTTTTTCGCAAATGGTTAAGTATGTTAATCAAGCGCGGGCAGTATCGGCGCAACAGGGAGATGTTTTATTTATTTCTGTGGGTGATGATCACATTGGAAATCCATTTGATGAGTTGCTTGGAACGGATGCACACAATTTCCAGCTAAGTGCGGCTTATTATGCGTATTCTGCGGCGGGATTAGATGCTGGTGTCATTGGCAATCACGAGTTAGACCGAGGGTCTGCTTTACTGGCAAAGGCGATTATTCAAAATGCGAATTTTCCCTTATTGTCCGCAAATTTATATGGTTCATGCTATTTAGGCGCAGCACATTATTCACCCGCATTAATTGGGGTTACTGCAAATGGGTTGCGGGTTGGCATGGTTGGCTTAACAACCGTGATTGCAACACGCTTGGGCACAAAAGATGACCCTGATTTTAAAGCAGAAGATGTTTTAAGTATTTTGCGCCGTGTTTTACCTGTACTTGCGCCACAGGTGGATATTGTCTTGTTGTTATCACATGTGGGCTATAACGGTGTGGTGAATGGAACAGTACGACATGCACTGGCTTGTGGTGATGTAGATGTGGCGCGAGTTGTTGCTGAATTAGCGATTGAAAAGCCTATCTTATTAATTGGTGGACATACACATACTCAGCTAAATACAGCAGGATTAGAGACATATCATTATCAAATTCCTGTTGCACAAGCGGGGGGATATGGCAGTCACTTAGGCGAAATCCTGATTCAGGTAAGTCCATCATTGACCAGTCGTAAGCCTAAAGTAACGATAGAGGCTTGTTTACACCCAATAAAATTACGTGATGAAACCGCTCGTTTACAAGCAGGATATGACCCTACGCAGTATGAACAAGAAAGCGACATCGATAGCGATTTTGAAACAACTATCATGTCTCCGTTATATAAAAAATTACAATATAAATTAGGTGAAGTGATTGGATACGCGGGAGATTTAGCAGATTTACAAACCGCGCAGATTATTCAAACGCGCTATCGAGGACAACTGGCAATTGCTAACTTCATGAATGATGCCATTGTCGCCCGTAGTTTCCAGTTTCCCCGCCGTGCAGATGGTTCTCAGCAAGTTGATTTTGCTGTATTTAATGCATCAGGTATATGTCAAGGGGTTAAACCTGCACACCCGATTACTTATAACGATTGGTACAAAGTAATGCCCTTTGCCGATTTAATCGTTGTTGTCACGATGACAGGACAAGAAGTGCAACAATTATTAATGAGTAATGCCCAACGTTTGGTACGTCCTGAACAAGTAGTGAGTCAAGCAGAATTAGCAGGTTATGCTGTTTCATATGGATTTCTCCATTTCTCACGCCAAGTTCGTTACCAAATTGTTTTAGGCGCGACGACAGCACAGGCAAGCGCACAACAGATTTATATTCACGGTCAGCCGATAGAGTCTGTTTTAACGCAAAAATTCCGTGTGGCTTTTGGCGATTTTGTCGCCTTGCGGGGTGCAGGTGGAGAAAATTGGAAAGGACAAACACGCCAAGATGGACGACCTGCCTTAGGGTTCGATGTAACCGCATTGGCAAAAGAAGAAACAGGCTTGGTTTACCACGATGAAATTATTAAATTTATCCGTGAATATGGTGTAGTCGATAGTCTCTCAGGCGTAATTACAGACGAACGATTAAGCATTGTATCAACGGCATATTGAGACCCCTCTTAAATAAGCAAAAGCGAGACGATACCGTCTTCAATAAGGAGTGATTTATTATGTTAGTGTCAGATTATCAGAGGAGCTTTTTAGAAAAACTCAGAAAGAGAACATGGGGCAAAACCATTCTACAGCCCACAATTGGCGAATGGTTTATTGAAGTTGAAGAATCCAGCCTAGAAGGGGCAAAACCCATCGCCTTTAAGAAAGTCACCGCCATTCATGAAAATCAGATTCTCTGTGGAGAAGAGCGTTATTGGATTCAACATCATGGAAAAATAGGCAAAAAAATTGGCGATAGTCCCAATAAATGCATTGTCTTAACCACAATCAATAACGCCCTATTAGAACAATTTGCCGCCAATTTACAACAATCATCAAAAACAGAAACGTTACAAGATAGTTTACGCCTACAAATCCTTAATTTAAGTCAACTCATGTACAACCAAACTATCAGCGGGCAATTCAGCCCCAAATTGTTTTCTGATGTTGTCGATCAATTGACGACATTACGCGACCAACTCAAAGATGCTGAAAGAACAAAAGCTTTTTAATCAACGCCTAATCTTTAATAACAGAATTAAAGTCAGGAATTTCTAGCCAGACGCTACGCAATGCGTCGGCTAGTTTGTCCGCTTTTGTAGAATGCTCTCCAACTATCACACACCATTTATCATCCTCTGGGATAAATTGCACAGAGAATGATTTTCCTGTTTTCTTGAGATATTTCCGCAAGTTTTTATCTAAGTTCATCTTAAAGTCTCCTGTTATAACACCCTGAATATTTAATAATTTCTTACTGTAAACGGTTGTTTGCGTTCACCTTACGACGATAAAGACGCAATAATGCTCAATAAACCTAATATACCTATAATCAGCAATATCATGAATAAATAGGATTTTAAAACATAACTGAGACTTTTCATTATCCACCTACTTGCAGAAACACTGCGAGATAAAACCTTTAATTGGTATTATTCCACCGTGAATATGACAATAAGATGACAACAATAGATTTCTCCATCACCTATAAACCCATGATGATTGACACTAAGACCTTATATTGCCTGTTCATAAAAGCGTACAAAAATTGCTTTAATCGCGTATAAACCTTATAAATTAATTGCCAGCTTAACGTGGTATTGTGTAAACAGTTTGACAAAAAAGCGCGCCTGTACTGGCTTAACAGGTGTCATTAATAAATTTTCCACTGATTTTCCGAGGCTTGTATGCGAGTTTTATCCCTTGTTACTTTAATTTTCATGGGCATTAGCCCCTTGAGTTTCGCAACAGACCCCACCCCACCAAGTAACAGCACAACGTATGTGGGGCATGGTATTTCTATGTACGGCGACTTGAAATATCCACCTGATTTTAAACATTTTGAATATGCAAACCCTGATGCACCCAAAGGCGGAACGGTACGATTAGCAGATATTGGGACTTTTGATAGCTTTAACCCATTTATTATCAAAGGCATTCCACCTGCGGGGATTGGCGGTTTATTTGAAACACTGACCATTAACAGCGATGATGAAGCCTTTTCGGTATATGGTTTAATTGCTGAAACCATTGAAGTCCCTGAAGATAGAACATGGGTTGCCTATAAACTGCGTGCTATCGCTCGTTTTCATGATGGCACGCCTGTCACACCTGAAGATGTGATTTTCTCCTTCAACATTCTTAAAGAAAAAGGCAATCCGTTTTACCGCTCTTATTATGAAAATGTTTTAAAAGTGGAAAAAATTGCAGATGACAAGGTGAAATTCACCTTTGTAGATGGTTCAAATAAAGAACTGCCGCTCATCATGGGACAATTACCCATTCTATCTAAAGCCTATTGGAGCAATCGTGAGTTTGATAAAACGACATTAGAACCCCCATTAGGCAGTGGGGCTTATAAAATTGATAGTTTTGAAGCTGGACGTTTTGTGGTTTACAAACGAGTCGCTGATTATTGGGGCGCAAATTTACCCGTCAATGCAGGACAAGAAAATTTTGATGCCATTCGTTACGACTACTATCGAGATGCAACGGTTGCTTTACAAGCGTTTAAAGCAGGTGAGTATGATTTCCGTTCAGAATTAACCGCGAAAGATTGGGCAACTGCTTATGACTTTCCCGCAGTTAAATCAGGACTAGTGATTAAAGAAGAAATTCAACATGAAATACCCACAGGGATGCAAGCCTTTTTCTTTAACACGCGCCGCCCACTCTTTGCAGACCCAAAAGTACGCGAAGCTTTAAGCTACTTATTTGATTTTGAATGGTCAAATAAAAATCTATTTTACGGCGCGTACACACGCACCGACAGCTTTTTCTCCAATTCTGAACTCGCCGCACATGGCTTACCCAGCCCAGAAGAATTAAAAATTTTAGAACCATTTAAAGACAAACTTCCTGAGCGCGTTTTTAACAGTGCCTATCAACCACCGACGACAGATGCATCAGGCAATATTCGCGACAATATTCGCAAAGCACTGGCATTACTCAATGCATCAGGATGGGAATTTAAACAAAATAAATTAGTAAACCAAACAACGGGAAAACCTTTTGAATTTGAAATACTACTAGATAGCCCTGCTTTTGAACGGGTTGCACTGCCTTTTGCCAAAAACTTAGAGCGGGTAGGGATTAAAGCCACCATTCGCACCGTGGATACCAGTCAATATAAAAATCGCTTAGACGAATTTGATTTTGACATGATTGTTGCTGTCGTTGGGCAATCCTTATCCCCTGGCAATGAACAACGCGATTATTGGGGGTCTAGTAAAGCCGATATTCGCGGAACACGAAATTATGCAGGCATTAAAGACCCTGTGGTTGATGCCCTCATAGAACAACTGATTGTTGCACCTGACAGAGCAAGTTTAATTGCACAGACAAAGGCTTTAGACCGTGTATTACTATCAGGATATTATGTGATTCCTCACTGGCATATCCGCACTTTCCGTGTTGCCTACTGGAACAAGTTCATGCACCCTAAAATCGCGCCGAAATATGGCTTAGGATTTAATACGTGGTGGATAGACCTTGAAAAAGAAAAACAGTTAAATACCCAACGTGGTAAATAAACCACAGGGATAATATGATAAAGATGCATAAATATGCATCTTTATCATAAACAGTAGAAAAAAAGCGGTTTTTTCAAATTAAAAAATTAAAAAAATAACTAGAAATCAAGATACTCTTAAGCGATATTCTTAATAATTCTATCTATATTGCAAAACACCGTTATTCCAATTTTTTTGCAAAGCACAAAAAATTAACTGCTTGTATAACAGTAGAATAAAATATAAACCTCTACTTTTCTCCTGCTATATCTTTGATAAGCAATTTTATATTTCTGCAAAACACGTTATAATAAACCGTTGTATTATTACATCAACAGTTGCACTTAATCCCCCTATCACCCCGTGAGTATCGAAACTGATCGTATTATTAGCCCTGTCAGTAGCACAGAAGATAAAGCTATCGATAGAGCAATTCGCCCACAACGGCTTGCCGACTATACAGGTCAGCCTCGCGTGCGCGAACAGATGGAAATTTTTATTCCTGCGGCAAAAGCACGGGGAGAAGCTTTAGATCACGTCTTAATTTTTGGCCCTCCTGGACTCGGTAAAACAACCTTATCCCATATTATTGCCAATGAAATGGGCGTTAATTTGCGCCAAACTTCAGGTCCTGTGCTAGAAAAAGCAGGCGATTTAGCCGCTTTGCTCACAAATCTTGAACCGCACGACGTATTATTTATCGATGAAATTCATCGCTTAAGTCCTGTTGTAGAAGAAATTTTATATCCTGCGATGGAAGATTTTCAGCTTGATATTATTATCGGTGAAGGTCCTTCCGCCCGTTCGATTAAACTAGATTTACCCCCATTTACCCTTGTCGGTGCGACAACACGGGCAGGTTTATTAACCTCTCCGCTACGTGATCGTTTTGGCATTAGTCAACGGTTAGAATTTTATAATAGTGCTGATTTAGCCATTATCATTACACGCTCAGCCCATATCTTAAATGTGGATATTGATGAATTAGGCGCAATGGAAATTGCAAAACGTTCACGGGGAACACCACGCATTGCCAACCGTTTATTGCGTCGTGTCCGTGATTATGCCCAAGTAAAAGCGAATGGCAAAATTACTCAGCAAGTTGCACAAAGCGCGTTAAATTTGCTCAATGTTGATATTTATGGATTAGACATGATGGATCGAAAGTTGCTCCTGTCCATTATGCAAAAATTTGATGGGGGACCTGTTGGGGTTGATACCCTCGCTGCCGCCATCGGAGATGAACGGGGAACAATAGAAGAAGTGATTGAACCGTATTTATTACAACAAGGCTTTATGATGCGTACCCCGCGCGGTCGTGTTATCACCCGTTTATCATGGCAACATTTTGGATTAACGCCCCAAAATCCCACCGCACTCGATTTATTTGAAAATACCGCAGACACTACGCAACTCAAGACGAATACGCCTTGATTCACCAATAATTTTATGTCTAACGACTTTCAGTTATCTTTACGGGTTTATTATGAAGATACCGATTTGGCTGGTATCGTCTATTACGCCAATTATTTAAAATTTTTAGAGCGTGCCCGCACCGAATGGTTGCGTACGCATGGATTTGAACAAAGTGTTTTAAAAGCGCAACAACAAATTGTGCTCGCTGTTCGTCAATTAACCATTGAATACTTAAAACCAGCCGTTTTTGACGATTGGCTTACAGTAAGCGTGCAAGTTGAAAAACATGGCAAAGCTAGTTTAGTCTTAAATCAGACTATTTCGCGTGATACGGTCATGTTATGTACTGCCAGCGTTAAAATTGCGTGTTTACACGCGCAAACGCTACGCCCTTGTCCTTTTCCCCTTTCCTTACTCGAAGAGTTACAACAGCATGGCTGACTTATCGATTTTAAATTTAGTCTTACAAGCCAGTTTATTAGTTCAAATTGTCATGGGCTTGTTACTGCTTATATCCTTATATTCATGGACATTAATTCTGAGCAAAGCCAGACAATTAAGCATGTATCGCCGTTTAGCCAACGAATTTGAAGATAATTTCTGGCGAGAAAAAGACTATGCCAGTTTATACAACCGTGTTACAGGTAGCCAAAATGCGGCTGAAGGCATGGCAAGCATTTTCGTTTATGGATACCGAGAGTTTTTCCGCTTACGCAAACAGCCTGCTATTACGCCCAGCAGTTTAGTTGAAGGGGCAGAACGCGCCATGCGTGTTGCGATTAATAAAGAAAGTGACAGTTTAGACAGTGCATTAACCCCATTAGCAACCGTCGGTTCTGTCAGCCCCTATATTGGCTTATTTGGTACTGTTTGGGGAATTATGCACTCATTCCACGCCTTAGGGGGGATGCAACAAGTCACCCTCGCCATGGTTGCACCCGGTATTTCAGAAGCATTAATTGCAACCGCAATGGGCTTATTTGCCGCAATTCCTGCGGTCATGGCGTACAACCACTATGCCAATGAAGTCGACCACTTACAAAACCGTTACGACACTTTTTTAGAAGAATTCACCAGCTTGTTACAACGTCAAGCCCATGCTGCCCCTGTGAACAATACAATGGGTGGAATGAATCCAACCGTGATGCCAACACCGAATAATCCTACGGCTTCCCCCCAACCCATGAATATGGCAACGCCCATGAATTCAATGGCAAATTACTCCCCATTAATGGCGGAGGATAACTAATTCATGGCTCGCTCAACCCGTCGTAAACATCGCATGGCAGAAATGAATGTCGTGCCCTATATCGATGTGATGCTCGTGTTACTCATTATTTTTATGATTACCTCGCCGTTACTGACTGAAGGCGTTAATGTACAACTGCCAAAAGCAGGGCAAGGGACGCAAACCTTAGACGCGAGTAACGTCGGTAATATCATTATTGTCACCCTCGATTCATGGGGACAATTACACTTACAAGCGGAAGAAACCGCCATCAGTGCCAATGAATTAACCAACCGTGTTAAAGCTCTTGCAGAAACCATTCAGCAAAAAGGCGGCAAAGCACGAGTTTATGTGCGTGGTGATACCTCTGTACAATATGGAAAAATAATTGAAATCATGGCAATGCTAAAAGCGGTTGGCATTGACGAAGTGAGTTTAGTGACTCAAAAACAATAGACAATTATGGCAAATAAAACTGCTGATACAGCAATCGCGTTTATCTTTGCACTGCTTGCGCACGCATTGTTTTTCTTCTTAATATTTTTCGGGGTTAATCTATTTGAACAACCAATGACGGTTATTGAACTACCACAAGCCACAATGGTAGATGAAGCCGTGTTTGAAGCAGATTTAAAACAAATTGAAGAAGCCGAGAAAGAACAGCAAAAACAAGTTGCTTTAGAAAAACAACGTATTATTAATGCAGAAAAAGCAAAACAAGCAGAGGCGGATGCATTAGCCCGCGCACAAGCAGAAGAACAAGCCCGTTTAGATGCCATTAAAGCTGCTCAACAAGCCGAAGCGGCAAAACTCGCACAGATTAAAGAAGCTCAAGAAAAGTCATTAGCAGAGTTAGAAAAACAACGCCTTGCACAAGCCGTGTTAGAAAAAGAGCTAGAAGCGGAAAAACAACGCCGTGCGGAAGAAGAAAAAGCCCGCCAAGAAAAAGAAGCCGCATTGACTGAAAAACAAAAAGCAGACGTTGCAGAACAGCAACGTTTACAAGAATTACGGAAAAAAGTAGAAGAAGAAAAACGTGCAAAAGCTGAACAGGCAAAAGAAGCCGCTCGTTTAAAAGCGGAAGCCGAGCAACGTGCGAAAGCAGAAAAATTAGAGCGTGAACGGTTAGCAAAAGAGGCAAAAGAACAGTTTTTGAAAGAAGAGCGCGAAAAAGAAGAAGCGGAGAAAAAACGCAAAGAAAAAGAATTAGCCAAGCGTAAAGAAGAAGAGAAAAAACGAATTGCCAAAGAAATTGAAGACCAACGTCGACGTGAAATTCAAGAAGAGCTTGCCCGTCAACGCGCAGATGAGGCTAGAGCAGGACAAGAAGCAGAAGCACGACAGGCATTAGAAAACCGTAAACAACAAATCATTGCCTTAATCGCGCAAAAGGTAAAAAGTTTATGGGTGAGACCTGCGGATGAGATTGTAAACGGCTTGTCGTGCGATATTCGAGTCACGATTATGCCTAATGGCGCGGTTGCTGAAGCCATTGTCACCCGTAGCAGTGGCAATATTAGCTTTGATAACTCTGCTGAGTTAGCAGTACGCAAAGCATCACCGTTACCTATTCCTCCTGATTTACTGGATGATTTTAGAACTTTTACCTTTAAATTCAAACCACAATGAAGCGAACCAATATGCGTAATTTCCTTTTTACCATTTGTTTAGGATTATTAGCTTGGGCGCAGGTTGTTCGAGCCGATTTAGTCATTGATATCGTGGGCGGTCGCCAAGGCGGACAACCTATTGCGATTGTGCCTTTTGGTAATCAAGCAAGCGTACCTGTCGATATTGCGGGTATTATTACCAATAATTTACAACGCACGGGCAAATTTGAAGCCTTACCCATCGGTAATATGCCCCAACAGCCGACGGAATTGTTACAAGTAAATCTTCCCAGTTGGCAAGCTGTTGGTATGCCTCATGTTGTCATTGGGCGAATTATGGGCGGTGCGGGTAATTATACGATTGAATTTCAACTGGTTGATGTTTTTAAAGGCGGGCAATTGGTAGGCTTAAGCTATACCGCAACCAATGCAACCTTGCGCCAAGTTGCGCATAAAATCAGCGATGTGATTTACCAAACCCTATTAGGTGAACGTGGGATTTTTAGCACGCGAATTGCTTACGTTACCGTGCGTCGTGGCATTAATACCAGTCAATATAAATTATATGTTGCTGATATGGATGGGGCTAACCCACAAATGATGTTAGATTCAAACGAACCTATTTTTTCTCCCGCTTGGTCTCCTGACGGACAAAATGTTGCTTATGTGTCCTTAGAAGGAAAACAAGCAGGCGTTTATATTCAAAATGTTAGCTCTGGGCGACGTAATCGTATTGCGGCGTTTAAAGGCTTAAACAGTGCGCCCTCGTGGTCGCCTGATGGTTCACGTCTTGCGATGACCTTATCACGAGATGGAAACCCTGAAATTTATGTATTTAATGTAGGGAGTCGATCTTTTACCCGTCTGACTAACGATGCCTCTATTGATACTGAGCCAGAATGGACACCTGATGGGGGTAGTTTAGTTTTTACTTCAGATAGAACAGGCAGTCCACAAATTTATCGGATATCTTTAGGAGGCGGTGGCGCACAACGCTTGACATTTACAGGCAATTACAATGCTCGCCCGCGTGTTTCCCCAGATGGTACTAAATTATTAATGCTACATAATGGAGGACGTGGTTATCAAATTGCGGTCATGGATTTAGCCAGTGGACAATTGTCCATATTAAGCGATAGCTCCTCAGATGAGTCACCGAGTTTTGCGCCTAATGGTAGCATGGTGATTTATGGCACAGGACGACAACTTGCAGCAGTATCTATTGACGGGCGTGTTCGCCAACGGTTAGCAGTACAAGCAGGGGATGAAGTACGTGAACCTGCATGGTCACCTTTTTTAGATTAGTTTTTTTTAGGTTTTTACTATTCACAAATTATGTTATTCATTGCTTGTTAATAGTAAGGTGTTTTTATCATGCGTGATTTAGACCCTGTTCGTTTAAATAACGCATGTCATTTTTAGTTGTCTCTGTCCATTTATTGCTATGTTATGTTTAAGGAGTTAGTGTGTTATGAGTAAGTACTTACGTTATAGTGCTGTTTTATTAGCTGTTTTAGCTTTCGCAGGTTGTAGCTCTAAAGGCGGCGAAAAACCCGCTGAAGCCAAACCTGAAGAAATGGTTGCCCCGCCTGTCCGCGACTCTTCCACGACAGGTGTCAATCAAGGTAATGTTGATAGCAACAATTTATCTGGTTTAACCGCACCTGCTGACCGCATCGTTTTCTTCGATTATGACCGTAGCGACATTCGTCCTGAAGGTCGTAATTTATTAGAAGAACATGCGCGTTTTTTAAGTGCTAACCCTACTGCTGCAGTGCGTTTAGAAGGTCATGCCGATGAGCGTGGCTCTCGTGAATATAACTTAGCATTAGGTGAGCGTCGTGCAGAATCTGTAAAACGTATGTTGACCATTTTAGGGGTTTCTGCTGACCGTTTAACCACCCTGAGCTATGGTGAAGAAAGACCTTTAGACTTAGGCAATAATGAATCTTCATGGCAACGTAACCGCCGTGTTGAATTAGTTTATCCCTAAGCAATAAATAGCAGTCTCTCATCCTAAGTGCGTGTGTTCACTATGAA
The DNA here is from genome assembly GCF_000245015.1 of Beggiatoa alba B18LD. Classification (NCBI taxonomy): domain Bacteria; kingdom Pseudomonadati; phylum Pseudomonadota; class Gammaproteobacteria; order Thiotrichales; family Thiotrichaceae; genus Beggiatoa; species Beggiatoa alba. Next base: position 2,345,439 of record NZ_JH600070.1, read on the forward strand.
ACACACGCAACTTGTCTGAATTTCCTTCTTGTCTTGGAGTCCATCATGTTATTACGTCAATTCATTGCGTTTTTGTGTTTAAACACATGCGCTATGTCGTTGGTTCTTGCTGCCCCAGATGATAACACAGTCGTTGGTAATCCCTTGTATGAACGACTCTTTCAAGTGATGCAACAGGTGGATCAATTACGGAAAACGGTGTTAGAACAAGATGCGAAACTCTCCCAACAAGAAACTGAATTGCAAAAACTACGCGGTGACAACGAAGTTTTAACTTATCAGTTAGAACAATTGCGTAAACAACAACAAGATACCTATGTTGATATCGATAATCGTTTAAAAGAAATTCAAAAACAACAAACGGCATTAGCACAAGCTCCCGTCACTAATCCCGCTTATACGACAACTGATTCTGCAACTGATACAAGCACGTCCCCAACAACAGAACCATTAGTCAGTAGCGGTGATGAAAATACAGCCTACCAACAAGCATTTGATTTTATTCAGAACGGCAACTATAGCCAAGCGACAAAAGCCTTCGATAGTTTTTTAAAACAATTTCCCCAAAGTCGAAACGCGGATAACGCACAGTATTGGATGGCAGAATCCTATTATGCGTTGAAAAATTTCAATGTGGCATTGAATGCGTTTAATACTTTAGTAGAACGTCATCCAAACAGCGCGAAGCATCCACAAGCCTTGTTAAAGATGGGATATATTTATTATGAATTACATGATAAAGAGGCAGCAAAAGCCTTTTTAGAAAAGGTATTAGATAATTACCCTGGCACTGCAACGGCAAAATTAGCACAAGAGCGACTCCAAAAAATTAGACGAGAAGGGCTGTAAGGTATGGGACAAATGGCAGAAGAAAAAGCCGTTGTACTTGTTTCTGGTGGATTAGATTCTGCGACAACATTAGCGATTGCAAAATCGCAAGGGTTTGAATGCTTTGCCTTAAGCTTTGATTATGGACAACGGCATCGAGTGGAATTAAATGCCGCACAAACAATTGCCGACCGTTTAGGTGCATCTTTGCATAAAACCATTTGTTTAAATATGGATAGCATTGGCGGTTCTGCATTAACAGACGCACAAATTGCCGTCCCAACCACTGGCGTTGGAGATGCGATTCCTGTGACTTATGTTCCTGCACGCAATACCGTTTTTTTAGCCATTGCGTTAGGATGGGCAGAGGTATTACAAGCACACCACATTTTTATTGGTGTGAATGCCGTCGATTATTCGGGCTATCCTGATTGTCGTCCTGAATTTATTACTGCGTTCGAACAATTAGCCAATTTAGCCACAAAAGCAGGGGTTGAAGGACAACGCATGACGATACACACCCCTTTAATTGATTTAAGCAAAGCCCAAATTATTCAAACGGGTTTAGCTCTGGGGGTGGATTATGGGGTAACGATTTCTTGTTATCAGCCTTCACCAACGGGCGAAGCATGCGGCGTTTGCGATGCTTGTCGATTACGGGCGGAGGGTTTTAGGCAATTAGGGGTCGTCGATCCAACACAGTATCAAGCCAATGCACCGATTTAGTCTATAGGATTGAATGCGTTAACGTATTTTTGTGGGGGATGAGAATGGACAAGTATAAATTTTCTTATTTATTCAGTAGCCATGCCGAATTAATTGAATTTTCTGCTTTACAAAATTTAGACGACTTTGCCTATTTTACACTTGATGGAAAAATCCCTTTTTTCTACGCGGATGGACAACTTGCTTATAGCAGTATTGACACCAAACTAGCGCAACCTAGCACAGTTAAAACGGAAAAACGGGATTTATTTGATAACCCAATTATTGAGGTTTTTTTAGACGAAGCCTTATATATTAAGCTATTACCTAATGAACATTTATATCGTGTAGAATCTTTACGAATCCCTGCCCCTGCCCATTAAGCCTATTCATTAGTGTTTTTTTAATCATTCAAACATTCCGCGATAATATCTATTATTGTAAAACACCTTTTATCATCATAATGTCGCCTTATCACTACTGGATAATCAGCGACAGGGAGCTTTATCATGTCAACCGATACACCCAATCGTTTAGGCAAGGGCATGATAGTCGTTGCTTGTTTACTCTGTTTGGGATTACTAACCGTTTTTTTTAATCACATTTTAGAAAAGAAACATAATCCAAATACCCGCGTTCAAAGCACACATGCTTTAGATGGTGGTATTGAAGTTGTTTTAACCCGCAATTCTATTGGACATTATGTGGCACAAGGCTTTATTAATCAGCAAGCTGTTACATTTTTCTTAGATACGGGGGCAACACAAGTCTCTATTCCTTTACACATTGCCAATAAATTAGGACTAGAACGGGGACTCCCGATGCAAGTGGGTACTGCAAACGGAACTATTACTGTCTATTCAACCCGTTTAGCCATTGTTGCATTGGGAGATATTGTATTGCGCGACATTAGTGCAAGCATTAATCCACAAGATACTGGTGATGATATTCTTTTAGGAATGAGCTTTTTACGTCAAATTGAATTCACTCAGCGCGGTAATCAATTAATTCTTCGTCAACATCCATAAAGGCATTAAAAAATGATGAATACATTAACGTCCCCTGCACTTCCTGCGGATATTGAGACCGTTGTACGTATGGCATTAGCGGAGGATGTTGGCAGTGGCGATGTGACCGCCCAATTGATTGATGCACAAGCTCAAGCCACTGCACAAGTCATTACCCGCGAATCAGCCGTTTTATGTGGTGTTGCATGGTTTAGCGAAGTTTTTCGCCAATTAGATGAAAAAGTACAAATTCAATGGTTTGCTCATGATGGCGAGCGTGTTGTACCTGACCAAGTGCTCTGTAAACTGTCTGGTGCAAGTCGTTCTCTGTTGACAGGTGAACGAACTGCATTGAATTTTCTACAATTACTGTCAGGTACAGCGACACAAACAGCAACTTATGTTGAAGCAGTTAGCCATACCAAAACGAAGATTTTAGATACTCGTAAAACTATCCCCGTATTACGGACAGCCCAAAAATACGCGGTGTGTTGTGGGGGCGGAATGAATCACCGCATGGGTTTATATGATGCTTTTCTGATTAAAGAAAATCATATTTTTGCAGCAGGTTCTATTCCACAAGCCTTAGATAAGGCTCGCACTATTGGTAAAAATTTACTGATTGAAATTGAAGTTGAAAACTTACAAGAATTACAAATTGCATTAGCCGCAGGCGCGACGCGCATTTTATTGGATAATTTTAGTTTACCCATGTTTCGTGAGGCAGTGCAATTGACACAAGGGCGGGCAAGTTTAGAAGCCTCAGGCGGGGTTTCATTAGAAACGTTACAAGCGATTGCAGAAACTGGCGTGGATTTTATTTCGATAGGTGGATTAACCAAACACGTACAAGCAATTGATTTATCAATGAGAATAATAGATTAAGATTTCTTTATAAATCTAGCTGTTACTTATTGATTTCGTTACAATAGACAGCTAGATTAAATCACTTGGTTTTTAGGATGATAGCTCGGTATTCTCATATTTATGGATGGCTGTTGTGTACTTTTAGCGTTTGTATGATTCCACCTGTTAAAGCAGATACGGAAAAACCGCAAAGCGTTACTGTTTACAAATACATTGATGAACGTGGCGTATTACACCTTAGCAACAAGCCACCCATCACAACACAAGACGAGGCAATGCTCTATTCACGCAGTTATAAATTAGACACGCCAACACCACGTTCTGTTTATCTCCCTATTCCACAAGCCCTCTTATTACCGAATCGTTTTACCCCGCCATCGCGCCAAGTAGCGACTTTATCCACTGTTACAACGCAGGCTATCCGTGCAACACGTAAAACAGATTATGACTCTTATATCCAGCTTGCGGCATTAGATACCCGTGTAGAAGAAGCCTTATTACATGCGGTTATCAAAGTAGAATCTAACTATAATGCAATGGCAGTTTCTCCCAAAGGCGCGACAGGGTTAATGCAATTAATGCCTAATACAGCTAGCCGTTTTGGGGTTCTCGATAGCACAAACCCCCAAGAAAACATTCAAGGAGGTTCAAAATATTTACGCTATTTATTGGATTTATTTAATAACGACTTAAGCCTTGCTTTAGCGGCTTATAATGCAGGGGAAGGCGCGGTGATGAAATATGGGAATACAATTCCCCCTTATCCAGAAACACAAAACTATGTAATTAAAGTTACTGATTTATATCATCAATTCTTAGCGCAACTATAGTTTCAATCACCTGATTAAGGGTTTAAATACCGATACCCCTGCTCTTGTAATTTAATAATCTGTGTCGCACCGCTAGAGACAACTTGCACACCTTGCACTAAAACGGGCGTACGCCCTGTGATGCGAGTTATCTCATTAATCGTATTTCCACAAGCAGAAAATACAACATTTTGTGCCGCCAAAGTCGGTACACGGATAGACTCAGGACTTGCAGGCGTAAATAAGGATAAACCCGGTCCAAAGGCAACAATTTCGATTTTAATATTTTCTGCCCCCACATCTTTCAATAAATTCGTGGCGACATTAAGCGCGAGTTGTTGCACTTGTGGGTCTGGTGAACTCACTTGAATCACGACTTTTTGTGAGGCAGCCTCAACATAAGCAATTGACTGAAAAAATAAAAACAAGCCTAAAAATATTAAACGAGAATGTTTTAACATACGAATTTATCCTTCTAGCTAGCTTGGTCATGGGAAAAAAGTTAGTCACTAAAAAATGACTGTGAAAAGGTAATCTGCTGCACTGTTCCTTGTAAATTAGGATCAACCATTAACGTAAATGTTAATGATGCCCCCTCACGAAAAGGAAACACCCCCACATATGAAATCCCTGTTTCCTGCACTAAACGCAATAAAATCTCCTGTTCTTTCCCATTTGCTTCACGCATAGTCGCGCTGATATTGGCAAAAACGGCTTTATCCGCCCCCTCTTTCGCTGTTTGAAAAACAGAAACATTCAATAATCCATAATGTGCTCCCTGCATAATCTGGTATTTTTTCGCCATTTCCTCAGGAATCGCAACCGTAGGGATTGCCGCATAATGCACCACATAATCCCCAAAAACGGCTTGTTCTGCTTTAACAGAAACCGTCAACAACAATAAGGCATAAAAACCATAGATTAAAACACGCATCTTGTTTTCCTTTACTTATATACTTGTGAGTGGACAATGATAAAAAACAGTGAACATAAAACGCTCTCATCATAACGATGTTTTGATATTGCTTGAATAACCTTGCAAGACATCCAGCTACTCACAAAAGGCATTTACACAAATGACATCAACCCCTGATTGGAAAAATAAAACAGATGCCGAATGGCAAGCAACTTTAACCCCAACACAATTTGCTGTCTGTCGCAAAAAAGGCACTGAACACGCTTTTACAGGAGAATACTACGCGACAAAAGATGCAGGCGTTTATCACTGCGTTTGCTGTGGAACACCATTATTTAGTTCAGAGACTAAATACGATTCTGGCTCTGGTTGGCCCAGTTTTTGGCAACCAATTCATCAAGAAGCATTAGCCATGAAAGTGGATAATAGTTTATTTATGCAACGTACAGAAGTTTTATGTGCAACCTGTCACGCACACTTAGGGCATGTTTTTGATGATGGCCCAGCCCCCACAGGGTTACGCTACTGTATGAACTCAGTTGCCTTAAAATTGGAAAAAACGGAAAAATAAACTTGCTTTTTTTAAGACGGCTAAATATAATTTCCACTCTTTACCAAGACGGAGAGGTGGCCGAGCTGGTCGAAGGCGCTCCCCTGCTAAGGGAGTATAGGGGCAAAAACCTCTATCAAGGGTTCGAATCCCTTCCTCTCCGCCATTCAAGTTTTTAATAGTTTTTCAGTAAAACTTGACAAGTAAGAAAACTGTTATATAATGCTCAATCTTTAAAGTACGCGCCCGTAGCTCAGTTGGATTAGAGTACCTGGCTACGAACCAGGCGGTCGGGAGTTCGAATCTCTCCGGGCGCGCCATTTTAAACAATACTCCTTTCCATATATCCCCTAGTTATTTCTTCATTTCATTTTATTCACATTCTGTTAGCAAACAATTGTTATATAATTGCCTCTAACAATCGCAACGTTTTTTCCATTCTGTTAATGATGTCATTCGACAATCGACTGTATTACCCGCAGTTGCTCAACTTATGTTGAATGAATAATCGACGATATCTCTTGTTCTCATCAAGTGTGTTGTGATATTCCCTATGAAAATAAAAAAGAAACTGATTTTAACGTTCATCGTTTTAAAAATCGTTCCCTTAATTATCATTGCGTTTATTGCAACTTATTCTGTTTATCAACTTGGCAATACGTTTACAAAAAACGGACAAGCACTCCTGACTAAAACAGAAAGTGTTATTCAAGAAACAGCGAGTAGCACCATTGCAGACAGTATTTACGCCTTAGACCAAAAGTCCCAAGTAACACAAGAACAAACAACCATTCGGATTGCCCACAATGTCGCCGAATTTCTCTACGAGCGCGATAACGACTTATTAACATTAGCAAGTTTACCCATTAATCAAAATACGTTAACGCAATTTCAACGCTTAAACACTCGTGATATTACCGTACATGGCACTTATCACTTTGATAATGAACTAAAAAAATGGGTTACTGATACAACACCAGTTATTGCTGAAAACCCAATAACAACAAAAGATATTTTGGAGGAAAATAAACGGGCTTTTCATAAAAAAAACCTACCAACTTTTAAAAAACAACGTATTCCCCTATATAAAGAAATTAGTTTTTATAATCTACAAGGGCAAGAACAATACAAAGCCTCTAGTATTGATACCCATCTCAAAGATATTTCACAGCGCAATCAAACTTATTTAAAAGCAGAAACCTACTATCAAGAAGCACAATCGCTAAAACAAGGTGAAATCTATGTATCCGATGTTATTGGCGAATATCGACGCTCTCCAATCAATGGAATTTTCAGCCCAGAAAGCGCAAAAGCCGCAGGTATTGCATTTGAGCCAGAAAAATACGCCTATGCAGGCATTGAAAACCCTGTTGGTAAACCCTTTGAAGGCATTATCCGTTTTGTAACCCCAGTTTATGACAATAACGAAAAAATTGGCTATTTAACACTTGCCTTAGATCATCGTCACCTCAGCGAATTTACCGACTACATCATGCCCGATGATCGCATTCTCAGTGATATATCAGACGCAAGCGCGGGCAATTACGCCTTTATGTGGGATTATTTAGGGCGTTGTATCACCCATGCGCGAGACTACTTTATTGTCGGCTTTAATGCAGAAACAGGAGAACGAGTTCCACCATGGATAACCATAGAAACTCGCCAAGAATGGCAACAATCAGGCATCAGCTCACTCAACGACTTTCTCGCTACGTATCCCCCTTTTAAAAATCAAAGCACACAACAAACCCTTGATGAAGAACAAAAACATCGCGGAGAAATTGCCCTAGACTGCCGTTATCTCAATAAAGCCCCTCAATGTCATGGATGGTCTCAAATTACAGAACAAGGGGGATACGGGTCCTTTATTATCTCATGGGCAGGCGTTTTAAAATTTACCACCGCTGCCAGTATCCCTTATTTTACAGGTAAATATGGCAAATCTGCGCGTGGCTTTGGTTTTATCACCATAGGCGCAAATTTAGATGAATTTCACAAAGACGCGACAGGGATAGAAAAAAATATTCATACTGTACTAGAACAACAAAGCAAAACCATGCAAACATTTATTGAAACGCATGAAGATAAAGCCATTCAACAGGTACATCAAACCGCTTTTGAAGTAGGACTAATTGCCATTATCTTATTAGGCATGGTAATTGTCGCAGCAATTATGATTGCCAATAACTTTACCCAAAAAATTTACCAACTCATTTTAGGTGCACAAGCATTTGCAAATAACCATCTAGGCTACCGTATTCCCGTACAAGAAGATGATGAATTTGGACAATTAGCAATTGCTTTTAATAATATGTCCGACCAGATTCAAGATTTAGTCGTTGAATTAGAAATTAAAATTGAAGAACGCACGATAGAATTAACCGCAGCAAATGCAGAAATTACCCAATTAAACCAACAATTAAAACAAGAAAATACTCGAATGGGAGCAGAGCTTGCCGTTACACAAAAATTACAAGCGATGCTCACGCCAAAATTAGTCGAATTAGCACAAATTAAAGAACTTGATGTTGCGGGTTTTATGGAACCCTGTCACGAAGTTGGTGGCGATTATTACGATGTGCTGACCCATGAAGAAGGGTTAAAAATTGGAGTCGGAGATGTCACAGGACACGGACTAGAAAGCGGTGTTGTCATGCTCATGTTACAAACAGCTATCCGTACACTGGTCGAACATCAGGAATCAGATCCTATCAAATTTATTAATACGATTAATCGCACGATTTACCACAATGTCAAACGCATGGGGTCTGAACAAATGTCGACCCTACTATTAGCGGATTATAAACAAGGCATATTAACCGTATCAGGACAACACGAAGAAGTCATTATTGTTCGTGCTGATGGAACATTAGAAACCATTGATACCTTAGACTTAGGATTTCCAATTGGGTTGGAAGAAAACATCGAATCTTTTGTTGAAAAACACCCAATTACTTTATTTAAAGATGATATTGTGATTTTTTATACTGATGGCATTACTGAGGCAGAAAATATACAAGGCGAGTTTTACGGTACGACTCGTTTAGCAGAATTAGTCAGAGAAGTGAGACAATTAAGTGCTGTTGATATTTGCCAATGTATTGTGGATGACGTAAAAAAACATATTGCCGAACATCGCGTATTCGATGACATCACGTTGTTAGTGATGAAACATAAATAATCTGAGTTCGGCGAGATTTCATCAATTAAACAGTGAACTCAGGCGTAAAATCACTTTATTGTACGGTTACTATATTGATATTTAATAGTTAACTTGATATATTTTTATTACTCTTTATTCATTTTTATTGCTCCCTATACATTATAGGTATTTGCCCATGACAAATGAAGCACATCCAAGAGATATTACAGCAGTTTTAGCTGAAGTAGCAAGTGATGTTGTTGGCGAACTTGCACTAGATAGATTATTAGAAAAAGTATTAGAAACGACTATGAGAACATTGAATGCTGAAGTTTGTTCAATATTCTTAAGAAAAAAAGATAATCCTAATGTTATAGAATGTGTTGCAGGGTCTGGTTTTGCAAAAAAAATTGTAGGAATTGCCGAGTATCGTATTGGTGAAGGTTTCACAGGCTCAGTAGCATTAGGAGAAGAATTTAATATTCAGAATAGAGATGAACTACAAAAACTGTCAACTAAAAACAAATGGAAAGGTAAGTTTGATAAAGAACAATGGAGTGAATCAGGTGGAAAAAGTCAATACAGAAATGGAATAGCAATTCCTTTAAAAATTAAAGACCAAATTCTTGGCGTTATTAAAGTTGAAAATAAAAAAGAATGTCATGATTCTTTATTTTTTACAGAAACAGATAAGACTATTTTTAAAATTATTGCAAACGTTGTTGCGCTTGCCGTAGAAAATGCTAAGTCCCACCAAAAAACAGAAGAACAATCAAAAGTTATTCTCCAAGCTTTATCAGATGTTACCAGTGCTGTTGTTGGTCAATTAAATCGTAAAGAATTACTGGATAAAATCATTGAAACAACAATGAAAACTTTAGATGCCGAGGTTTGCTCTATTTTTTTACTTACTGAGGATAATTTACTTAAATGTGTTGCAGGCTCTGGTTTTGCAAAAAATATTGTTGATATAGCTGAATATACACTCGGTGAAGGTTTAACAGGGGTAGTAGCTAAAGAAGATACATTTATTCACATTAAAAGTCGTTTTGAATTAGAAGCGAAAATTAAAAAAGGACAGTGGAAAGGGAAATATGATGATATTCAATATAAAACTCCAAGTAAACAAGAAGAATTTCGTAATTTATTAGCATATCCTCTAAAAATAGGGAATAAACTACTAGGGGTCATCAAGGTAGAAAATAAAAAGGGAGGGGATTTCACTGACCAAGATGTAACAGTCTTTCAAAGTATCGCAAATGTAATTGCATTGACAATTGAAAAGTCATTTCTAATTGACAAAACTAATCTACAAGAACAAACAGAAAAACTGCTCAAAACGATTTCATCGAAAGCTGCGCATAGAATTAACAACCAAGTTACAAACTATGATTCTATAGAGGTTTTTTTACGAGAAGAAATAAAAGAGTTATTGCCTTCACCCAATGAAAACATTTTAAAGTTAATGGATAGATTACATAATACAACCGTTGGTTTAAAAAGACTCATTAATGAGCTTCGTTCTTATGGTAAGCCATTACAATTGAAAAAAGAGAAAGTAAACATTAATGAAATTATTCAATCAGAAATTGAGCAATTTAAGGCGGATAATCATTCTATACAAATTAATCCAACGCTAGATTTAAACATTCCTACTTCTATGTTGGATGGCACTCGGCTCTCTGAAAATATCAAAGAATTATTAAGAAATTCAGAACGGGCAATTAAAGCAGCTAATCGTCCTGCTGGCGCGGTAGATATTTGTACAAAACTTGGCAAAAATGGGAAAACAATAGAAATAAGAATAGCCGACAATGGTTCTGGAATCGCTAAAGATTTTCCTATATTTATTCCGTTTAACTCTACACACCCACAGGGCACTGGTTTAGGTTTAGCAACTGTAAAAGAGACAATTGAAGTACACGGCGGAGAAATTAAATTATGTGAGCAGGAAAATGAAACAGGTGCTTGTTTTGAAATTACACTCCCCATTACGGAGGAGAAATAATTATGACAAATATTTTAATTGTTGATGATGAAAAATCTATTAGAGAAGATTTAGCTTCTTATCTAAAGATAAAGAAAAATTTTTCTACAATTACAGCTTCAACATTAAAGGAAGCAATCTCTTTAATTAAAGAAAAAAAACATAGTTTTGAATATGCAATTATTGATTTAAAGTTAGACAATCCATCGGAATATGGAGGCATACAAGTTTATATTGCTATTAAAGAGCTATATCCTTCTGTAATACCTATAATTCTATCTGCCTACCCATTTTCTGAAGAAATAAAAGAAAAACTGATTGAACAAATCAAAGATAATTCTTTAATTGAGAATGAAACTATCTTACTTAATGAATTTAAAGAAAACTATATATCTAAAGGTGGAGAGATAAATTATTTAATTGCTACTCTATCTAAATTAGAAGAAATTGAAGAAAGAAAAGTAAAAAGGGTAAAAATGAAAAAAATATTATTGGTTGATGACACAATAGAATATTGCGAAAATTTTTCTAATTTCTTTAAAAGAAAAAACTATGAAGTAATTAATGCTAATACAAAAGAGGAGGCACTATCAATTATAAGAGATAATAGTGGGTTATTTCGCTATATTATTATTGACTTACAGTTAGATAACCAAACAGAGTATGGTGGAATAGATGTCTTTTTATCCATTAAAATTGCCTATCCTGCTATAAAGACTATTGTCGTTTCTGGTTTTTTATTTGAAGAAGTAATTGATTTTTTCAATAAAAAAATTAACAATGATTTCTTTTTTCATAAAAAAGAATTTTATTCACAAGAGTTTAAAAATAGTTATATTTATAAAGGGAGTGAAGGCAATTTATTTGATATTATTTTTAATAAAATTAGTAGCTTTGAACCAAAAGAGCATTTTTATGCTTTGTTAATTGCTATCAATGATTATGAGTATATTAGTAAACTTAGATGTCCTATTCAGGAAACTCATGAGTTAAAAGAAGTATTATTGTCTCATTACTCATTTAATGAAGATAATATCATCATGTTGGAAGATGCAACCCGCAGAGACATTTTTGAACAACTTGAGTTGCTCACGAAAAAACTCAAAGAAAATGATAGTTTGATTATTTTTTATTCTGGGCATGGTTATTGGGATAAAAAGCTTGATGAAGGATTTTGGTTAACGAAAAATGCAGAAGCACATGATAAGAATAAAGCAGAATGGATAACGTATAGTGACATTCGTTTACATTTAAAACAAATGGATGTTAAACATATATTGCTAATTAATGACACTTGTTTTGCAGGTAGCATTACTCGAAATGTTGACAATTATGATTTAAGTACATACGAACAAGCCTCTCAGAAAAAAAGCCGAAAAGCGTTAACTAGCGGTGCATTACATAAAGTGCCTAGTAAAAGTATTTTTATGCAGTATTTATTGCAATTTCTAAAAGATAATACTGAAACACATTTAGTTACATATAAGTTATTCTCTCAAATACATGAAGCTATTCAAAAAGAAAAAATAATTCTCCGTGACAAAGAAATAAGCTTACATCCTGAGTATGATAAAATTCCTGAATTAGATGATGAAGGCGGGCACTTCGTTTTTATTCGTAAATCTCCTTCATGAAATTAGCTACTCAACACACCAAAGCCAAATTGGGTGGTACTGAACAAGCAAGCAGTGATATGTTTTAGTGGTTAATAAGATAAACAATAGTACTGATATAGTTTTCTCGTTTCGCCTTAGAGCGTGTCATCAACCAGAACGAAAGGTTCAAGCCATAAAGAATCAAAGTAGAAACCAAATAAACCTCACTTAAAAACTCCTAGTTGATTCACTTATTTTTCATGGTTTTAAAAATCCTGCTAATCCTGATTCAAACAAAAAAAGACCTGTTAGGTTTTGAAAACCTAGCAGGTCTATTGAAATGTGCCAAAGGACTAGCAGTCCTGAATAAAAAACCATGTTTCCTGTTTTTTATTTCTCCCCTGTCAACATTCCATCGGTTAAATGAAGCGTTCTATCCATTTTCGCCGCTAAATTAGGGTCATGTGTGACTAAAACTAAGCTCGTTCCGATAGTTTTATTTAACGTGAGCATTTTTTCATAAACATGGTCAGCAGTACGATTATCCAAATTACCTGTTGGTTCATCCGCTAAAATACAATGTGGTTCAGTGACTAAGGCGCGAGCAATCGCGGTACGTTGTCGCTCACCGCCTGATAACTCAGCAGGTTTGTGTTGTAAACGATGCCCTAAACCAACTTCATCGAGTAAATAACTTGCTTTTTCTGTCGCCACTTTTACCGCTAAACCCCGAATTAATAAAGGCATAGCGACATTTTCTAAAGCAGTGAATTCTGGCAATAAATGGTGAAATTGATAGACAAATCCTAAATATTGATTGCGCCATTTGCCCCGTTTAGCAGGACTTAAATGATTAATTTGTTGCCCTGCCACCCAGACATCCCCTTCTGTTGGGTTATCCAGTCCACCGAGTAAGTGTAAAAGCGTACTTTTACCTGAGCCAGAACTGCCCACAATAGCGACTTGTTCGCCTTTTTTAATGCTTAAACTGACTTGTTTTAAGACATCGACAAATAAGCCTGCATCTTTAAAACTTTTTGATAATTGGTCACACATTAAGACGACATCGTCAGCGGGTGCATTATTCATAACGTAAAGCCTCCGCAGGTTGGGTGCGTGACGCACGCCATGCAGGATAAAGGGTTGCAAATAAGCTGATAAGCATGGACATGATAGTAATGCGGTAAACATCAAACCATTGTAGTTCTGAGGGTAAATCGCTGATGTAATAAACATCCCCCGGTAGGAATTGCACGTTAAACATTCTTTCTAAGAAAGGCACAATTGTTTCTACATTCAGGGCAAGACTAATCCCGCCCGCAAGTCCTAGCAACGTGCCAAAAATGCCGATTAATGTCCCTTGTACGATAAATATCAGCATGATATTGAAGGGTGTCGCGCCTAGCGTGCGCAAGATAGCAATATCCGCTTGTTTATCCGTGACGACCATCACGAGGGTAGAAACAATATTAAAAGCAGCAACCGCAACAATCAGGGCAAGAATCACGAACATCACCCGTTTTTCCATTTGTATGGCTTTGAAAAAATTCGCGTGGCGATAAGTCCAATCATAAGCACTCACGCCAAATGGTAACTGTTCACGAATGTCATAACTCACTTGCTTGGCTAAAAAAATATCATCTAATTTCAAATTAAGCCCATGTACTTCACCCTCTGGAATACGCATTAATTTTGCCGCATCATCAACGTGCATGAGTAAATAAGCACTATCAAACTCGTGCATACCGACTTCAAAAATACCAACAACCGTGAGCCGTTTCATCCGTGGCAAAACCCCGACGGGAGTCACTGTGGTTTCAGGCACAACCAACGTGATTTTATCGCCGAGCTTTGCTTGTAACGATTTTTGCAATTCGCGCCCAATCACAACGCCGAATTCGCCTGCTTTGAGCGCGTCTAAACTGCCTTCTTGCATTTTATTCGTGACTTGGGAAATTTTTGCTTCAAGGGTTGGCTCTATCCCTTGGAAATAAGTGCCATAAACCGCGCGATTATAAGTAATCATGCCTTGCCCTTGGATAAAAGGCGCAACGCCTGTGACATGTGGATAGGTTTTTAATTTATCCTGCCACTCACGCCAACCGCTCCAACCTGTATCAAAGGTTGTGACCACAACATGCGCCGCCATGCCTAACATCCGTTCGCGCAATTCTTTTTCAAAGCCGTTCATCACGGACAGCACAGTAATCAATGCAGTCACGCCTAAGGCAATGCCGAGCATGGAAGTAAGAGAGATAAACGAAATAAAGTGATTGCGACGTTTCGCACGGGTATAACGAAAACCAATAAAAAGGGGTAGGGGTTTGAACATGAAAAAGTTGCAACCTACTGTTAGCAGAAAGGGAAAGAAGTCAGACTCTTGAAAACGGCTTATTATAACGGATATTTTAAAGAAACAATGTTGCGTTTTCGTTAGATTTATCTAGCAACTTCGCTCATGTCATCGCTGAAAAAAGGGGAAAATGATGCCGATTCGACACTTTGAAAATGACACACCAAAAATTGCTAATACTGCCTATATAGACCCATTAGCCCTTGTGATTGGACAAGTCACGGTCGGTGAATATGCGTCGATTTTTCCGATGGTGGTTGCACGTGGCGATGTACAAGCCATTCACATCGGCGCACGGACGAATGTCCAAGATGGGAGTATTTTACACGTCACCCATGACGGACGTTATTCAGTCGGTGGGCGGGCGTTAATTATTGGCGACTCGGTCACTGTGGGGCATCAAGTTATTCTCCACGCCTGCAAAATTGGTGATTTTAGCTTAATCGGCATGGGGTCGATTATCATGGACGATGCGATTTTAGAACCTTATACCCTGTTAGGCGCGGGCAGTTTAGTCCCACCGAATAAAGTATTAACAGGTAAACACTTATGGCATGGTCGCCCTGTTCAAAAAGTCCGCCCACTAACGGATGAAGAGCTGGAATATCTTGAATATTCGGCAGAACAATACGTATCGTTATCTCAACGTCATGCAGCCAGTTTAAAACTGACGGAAAAGTAAAAATGTCTAAAAATAAGTGTATTATCTTATAGAACTGATTTGAAATGTTTAATAAGAAACCTGAGTTCGGCGAGATTCTTTTAAAAAGACAACAGTTTGTCTGAATCAGGATTCACAGGATTTTCAGGATTCGCATTAATTTTTTGGTTTGAGGGTTTAAATCCTGAAAATCCTGAAAATCCTGATTCAGACAATGTTTTAATCTTGTCTGATGAATTCTAATGAAAAACCAGCATTTCTGTTTTATTTTATAAATATCGCAAAGTTGAGGATTAGGTTAAAAAACTAATTCCGCGCCAGCCATGCATTAAACTTATCGGTTAATTCCTCTTGATGTTTTGCCCACCATGTAAAGTCATAACGTAATGCGGTATTAAAATTTGCGGGTGTCATCGGTAAATATTGTTTTAAATCATAACCTAATTGCGTTGTTGTCGGTAATAATTTAAACGAAGATTTACGCGCAGGGCTATAAGCAATATAACGGGCTTGTTCCGCGAGTTGTTGGGATTCGCTGGCAAATTTTACAAACTCAAGGGCTAATTCTAAATTAGCTGAACCTTTCACTATCGATAAAACATCTAAATCAAATAGTTGTGCATCCCAAATAATTTTATAAGGTTTGCCATTATTTAAAATAGCATCACTTGCCCAACCGTTATAAATTGCGGTCATAATCACTTGATTACTATCTAGTAATTGTAAGGCTTGCGCCCCCGTTTCCCACCAAATCACTTGTTTTTTAATTCTGTCTAATACCGTGAATGCTCTATCAACGCCTTCATTTGTGCTCAATACAGTATAAACATCGGTTAATGGCACACCGTCGGCAATTAATGCCCATTCTAAAGTCACTTGGGGGGTTTTTCGTAAGCCTCGTTTACCTGCAAACGTTTCAATGTCCCATAAATCAGTTAATTTACTCGGTTTTTTCTTCGCTTTAATAAAAGGGGTTTCGTTATAGGCAATCACCGTCGACCAGACTACCATCGGCACTGCACAACTGGTCAGCGTCGTAATATCATAAAAATCGTTTAAGGGCGGTGTGCTGTTCGCACCTAGTGGAAAAGCAGATAAATCAATTGGTTCTAATAGTCCGTCATTACAACCTTTTACCGCGTCAGCAAGCGTTAAATCGACCACATCCCATTTTATATTATGGGTTTTAACTTGTGAGCGAATTTGTCCTAATCCGCCTGAATAGGTTAAGGCTTGAATGGTAACGCCAAATTTATCAGCAAAGGGTTTGTAATACGCGGTTATCTGGCTTTCAGTGTATTTTCCACCCCAAGAAACCACGTTTAACGTTTTTTTCGGCGATTCGGGCGTTTCTGTTGCGTAAAGCGACGTGCAGACTAGCGATAAAAACAGCATAAGCCCGCTTATAAGAAAATGTCGTATTAGTCTTGATATCATGGGAAAAACTTTAACAGCAAGTGTTAAACCTGTAGCCAAAAAGTCACAGGGCCATCATTGATTAAGGCGACTTGCATATCAGCCCCAAATACGCCACAGGCAACAGTTGGATGTTGTTGTTGTGCTTGTTGACAAAAATAGTGGAATAATTCTGACCCTAAAACAGGTGGAGCGGCAGTGCTAAAGCTGGGGCGTGTGCCTTTGCGTGTATCAGCGGGCAAGGTAAATTGAGGCACGATTAGTAAACCGCCGTTGATGTCGCGCAGGCTAATATTCATTTTGCCATCAGCATCAGCAAATACACGATATGTTAATAATCGTTCTAACAATCGGTCGGCTTGTGCAGTCGTATCGGTTTTTTCTACGCCTAATAAAACCAATAAACCTGTATTAATTTGTCCAACAATGGCTTGATTGACTGACACGCTGGCTTGTGTAACCCGTTGTAATAGCCCTATCATTTTTTAAATAATCGCTCTTTTTCCCGATTCCAATCGCGTGCTTTCTCAGTTTCTCGTTTATCAAATTCTTTTTTGCCTTTTGCAAGGGCAATTTCTAATTTAACTCGCCCATTTTTCCAATACATGGCAGTCGGTACAATTGCTAGACCTTTACGCTCGACAGAGCCTATTAATTTGTTCAATTCCCCGCGATTTAATAACAGTTTACGAGTGCGTTGAGATTCAGGAAAAATATGGGTAGAAGCGGATTGTAACGGTGTAATCAACGCGCCAAATAAAAAGGCTTCGCGGTCTTTCACTAAGATATAAGAGTCTTTAATCTGCACCTTGCCCGCGCGTAAACTTTTGACTTCCCAGCCTTGTAGTACGAGTCCAGATTCATAACGGTCGAGTAAAAAAAAGTCGAAACCCGCTTTTTTATTTAAACAAATCGTTCCCGTCTCAGTTTTATTTTTTTTAGTCATATTTGATTGTCAATACTCACTGCATGACTGCAATAAACCTTGATTCGCATAGGTCATGATAGACTTAAATACTTTTTATTTTTAATAAAAATCTATGCGAATCAATCCATCAGCCCCTACTTGGTTGCATCTTGAGTGGGGGCTGTTTGTTCTGTGCCCGCATTGGGAGCAAGCAATATTTCTACTGGGTTTTTAATCCGTAGTTCTTCAATATAGGCTTGTTTCTGCTCGGCTTGCATGGCTTTACGGACTTTTTCTTTCACACTGTCAAAAGGCGGAATACTAATAGGGCGTTTATCATTGATTTTAATGATATGCCAGCCGAATTCGCTTTGAACAGCTTGCTGGCTGAAAAACCCTTTTTCGATTTTTCCCATCGCTTCGGCAAAACTGGCAGTCACTTGTTGAGGGGTAATCCAGCCTAATTCGCCCCCTTTTTCGCCTGTAATCGTATCTTTAGAATTCGCTTTCGCTAATTCGTCAAAGGGTTTACCAGCGTTTAATTCGTTAATTAAGGCTTTTGCTACCTCTTGGCTATCAACCAGAATATGACTGACATTAAACTCTTGCGGAAAATTACCTTGTGCTAGTTTAATTTTTTCTTCGTAATCAGCTTTTAAGGTAGCATCCTCTAACGGATGCGTGGCTAAATAGCGTTCAAGCGTAAGACCTACCAGTAAATTTTTACGCATGGCTTCTAACTGGTTCAAAAATTCAGGGGATTTATCCACCCCATTTTTTAGCGCGTCAGCGACTAATAATTCACGGCTGACTAACTCTTCTAATAACGCCTCATCAGATGTTGGGGATTCTTCTTCACCCGCATATTTTTGTCGAAATGCTTTGTAATCCGCTAACATTTGTTGTGTGATGGCTTGCCCATTAATCGTCGCAAGGGGTTTATTTGTCCCTGTGGCTGGCGCGCTTGTCTCTGCGGCTTGTACCACGTTCCAATAACCTAAACTAAACAAACATCCTGCTAGTACAACTGCTTTCATCAATGAAATACTCCTCAGATAACGATAGTTTTAAATCCTAATTCACAGGATATTCTTCAGGGGTATAAGCCTTAATGCTTAAGGCATGAATGTCAGCGGGGATAAAATCGCTTAACGCGGTATAAATCATACGATGTCGTTGCATCGAGTTTTGTCCAACAAACACGGGACTGACGATGAGTAAATCAAAATGTCCCCCCCCTTGACGCGCACCTGCATGTCCTGCATGTTTATAACTTTCATCTAATAATTCAAGATGTACAGGTTTTATAGTTGCTTGTAACCGCGCCTTTATCCGTTCTACCCGATTTGACATTATGCCCTCCACATTAGTGATAGTATTAATTATTATAAATAGTTAGGGAAAAACCTTTTTAAACGGCTTAATGTTAATCTTGGCATAAACGCCTGCTTCTTTATAAGGGTCTTGTTCTGCCCAAGCGTAAGCATCTGCCAGTGAAGCAAATTCTGCAACGATTAAACTACCCGTAAAACCCGCCGCACCAGGGTCATTTGCATCAATCGCAGGATGTGGTCCTGCTAAGACTAAACGTCCTTGGCTTTTTAGAACTTCTAAGCGTTGTAAATGAGCAGGACGCACTTTTAAACGCATTTCTAATGAATCAGGTGCATCTTCACAAAAAATTGCATATAACATCATAAAATATAAGTCCTTAAAAAATTAAAGCTGATAGTGTCATTATTATTACCCTCAGTTTTGCGAGATTTATAAAATAAAACAGAAACCTGTTAAATTTTAAAATCTTAGCAGGTCTTTTTTGTCTGAATCAGAATTCACAGGATTTTCAGAATTAGCAGAATTAAAAAGCGTGATTCGCATTAATTTTTTGGTTCAAGGGGTTTAAATTCTGTGAATTCTGAAAATCCTGATTCAGACAAATGCGGGTCTTTTTAAAAAATCTCGCCAAACTCAGGTTATTATTAATAACGATAACCTTCTTCTCTTAATACCTGTTGTACCACAGGGCGCGATAACATTTGCTGATAATGTGCAAGACAATGTTCAGGTAATTCAATATTAATGCGTACAGCCCAGAATTCAACATAAAACAATGCTGCATCTGCAATAGAGAAATTATCCCCTAAAACGTATTTTTTGCCTGCTAATTGTTCATTCAGCACGGTAAAGCATTCTTTTACAATCTCATGCCCACGCGCTTTAACAATCCCATAGTCAGCAACATTCGGGGTGAAGCGTTCTGTGGTAAAAATACGGGTAAAGCCTTGACCATGGACAGTACCCACAACATAACTTATTACTTCAATGGCTTGTACTTCTGCTGCTAATTCTGTCGGTAATAACTTCGCTTTTGGATAAGTCCGCGCTAACCAGTAAGCAATGGCGGGAAATTCGGTTAATACTTGTCCATCATCCAAGACTAAAACGGGAATCGTCGCCTTGGGATTCATGGCTAAAAAATCAGGTTTTTGATGGTCACCCGCTAATAAATTTACGACATATGCTTCAAAAACTAATCCAATTTCTTCTAATAAAATATGAATCCCTGTCGAACAAGAACCTGGCGTAAAATAAAATTTCATCATGTTTAAGTTCCCTCTAAAACGCCTCAAAAATGGGTTATTGTAGTGTATGTGATAGATAAACTCTTATAAAATCCATTTAATCACTTGTAATAATATCAAGAAAATAAAAACATCCATCTGATTTTATTTGTAAATCTGAATTTCTTCCGCACTTAAGCCTGTTAATTCCATCACAGTTTGTTTATCAATTCCCTTAGCTAACATTGCTTTTGCGGTTTTTAGCTAATTTTAAAAAGGAGATATGGTATGTTTTCCCGCTTTGGTCCTAGCAAAAAATCGGCACAGCGCGCCCTTCAGAAGGGTCTGCAAAACGGCGATTTACAACCCGCTTTGCAGATATATACTCGACTCGTAGAAAAAAATCCCAATGACTGCGAAAACTTGCATGATCTGGGCTATGTTTTGCTGGAAATGGGTAGAACAGAAGAAGCCATTGGCTATTTTATGCAAGCAAATCGGATCAAAGAACATACATTGCATTGGAACCAACTTGGGCGGGCGTATCAATGTTTACAAAATTATTCGGAAGCACTGGCTGCTTACAAAAAGGCCATGCAACTTGATCAAAAAGACCCACGACCTTGGTATAACACAACGCTCTGTTTAAGAGAGATGGGACAAGAGGAACGTGCGATAGAAGAACTAATCAAGTTATTACTCACGCATCCGTCACATGCGGGTGCTAACAATGAATTAGCTATACATTACCAGAAACAAGGAAAAATTGATTTGGCTCTGCGCTTGTTTAGAACCGCATTAAAAACTAACCCAAACTATTTTCCAAGTCACTTGAATTTGATTCGTCTATTGTGCGAAATCGGTCAGTTTTCAGAAGCACGCCCTCATTTAGAATACATAGCAAAGTATGGTGCTTATGTTAATGTCGTGGCGCAAGACGGCAAGCTACAAATATTCGTTGATGGCGGATTATTCTTTTCAGGTCAATATGAAGAGTAATATAGCAACCGCACCATAAAGTGAATTCAATTAACGGGCATATGAGGGATACCACCGCTTCAAGCGGTGGTATCCCTTTTTTTATTTGATAGTGCGTTAGCTATAGTAAAAATCATGAATAAAACAAACCCTATTATTTAATGCTGATGTTGTCCCCCCCATACAGAACTTCAGTATACTTCTAAGACAAAGAAAAATAGTTTTTTTGATAGCAGAAAAAACATTTTTCTTTACAATAAATGTATGGGTCTTTAATAGTCAGATTCATAAAAACATTTTATAACTATATTCATCATTTTGATGTTTAACATGTTGTTCGAGTAGCTTGTAATGACAGATTATTTATTGATTTTTATCAGCACAGTTTTAGTCAATAACTTTGTGCTTGTGAAGTTTTTAGGACTTTGTCCTTTTATGAGTGTTTCTAGTAAGTTAGAAACAGCTGTCGGAATGGGTTTAGCCACAACGTTTGTGCTTACCTTATCTGCTGTGTGTAGCTATCTGGTTGATGTATTTCTACTAACCCCTTTAGATTTGACTTTTTTACGTACCATTACATTTATTGTGGTTATTGCCGTTGTTGTGCAATTTACAGAAATGGTTATTCATAAAACCAGCCCGTTGTTATATCAATCGCTTGGGATATTTTTACCGTTAATTACAACAAATTGTGCTGTATTAGGTGTTGCCCTGCTCAATGTGCAAACCCAACATAATTTTTTACAATCGACAGTTTATGGCTTTGGGGCGGCTATTGGTTTTTCACTGGTGCTTGTTCTCTTTGCAGCGGTGCGGGAGCGGGTTACGGTTGCAGATGTGCCGACATTGTTTAAAGGCGCACCGATTGCGCTGATTACCGCTGGTATTATGTCTATGGCATTTATGGGATTTGCAGGGTTGGTAAAAGGATGAGTGTTTTATTAGCTGTTTTACTCATGGCGGGATTAACGCTGGTTTTTGGACTGATTTTAGGGATTGCTGCTGTTAAATTTAAAGTAGAAGGAAATCCCATTGTTGAGGAAATCAATGCAATTTTACCGCAACAACAATGCGGTAAATGTGGTTTCCCAGGGTGTCATCCCTACGCGGAAGCGATAGCAAACGGTAGCGCGGAGATTAATTTGTGTCCTCCAGGGGGCGAAAGTGGCATGTTAGCGATTGCTCACTTATTAGACCGTGAGCCAAAACCGTTAAGCGAAGAGCACCACGTTGAAAAGCCTAAAGCAGTTGCTGTGATTGACGAACAAACTTGTATCGGTTGTACACTTTGCATTCAAGCCTGCCCCGTTGATGCGATTTTAGGGAGCGCAAAACACATGCACACTATTATTGCATCAGAATGCACAGGTTGCGAATTATGTATTGCCCCTTGCCCCGTCGATTGTATTCGTATGTCTCCCATTCAGCCCACGACACAAACGTGGAAATATCCCTATCCTGTTTTCCGCTTCAAGGTTGAAGAACTCCCGCAACATCGGATGGAAACCGCATTATGATTTCGGCACTTTGGCATTTTCGTGGTGGCATTAAAACTGCTGGACACAAAACCCTATCCAGCGAATCCCCCATTATTCCCGCTACCATTCCGCGTTACTTAGTGTTGCCCCTGTTACAACATATCGGTATCCCGACAGAACCAGTCGTTCATGTAGGGCAACAGGTGTTAAAAGGGCAAATTATTGGGCGTTGTTGTCACAGCGAGGACTACGAAAACCTATTTAGCGCGCCTGTACACGCCAGCAGTTCAGGCACTGTGGTTGCCATTGAAGCCCGCGCTGTCCCTCACCCTTCAGGTTTACAAGCCCCTTGTGTCATCATTGAAACCGATGGTAAAGATGAGGCTATCGACGCAACACCTTTAACGGACTATGCCCAATTAGACCCCGCGTTAGTACGGCGACACATTGCCCAAGCGGGCATTGTCGGACTCGGTGGCGCAGGCTTTCCCTCACACCTTAAATTAAAACCGCAAGGCATAGACACCCTGATTTTAAACGGGGCTGAATGCGAGCCCTATATCACGTGCGATGACCGCTTAATGCGCGAACGTCCTGCGGATGTTATTGGCGGAGCGCAAATCTTACGGCACGTTTTAGGCGGTGCTAAACGCTGTATTATCGCCGTAGAAGATAATAAACCCGCTGCTTTTGAAACCTTACAACAAGTTGCACAAGGGACAGATATTGAAATTATCAAAATTCCCTCGCTCTACCCCACAGGCGGAGAACGGCAACTGATTAAAGTATTAACCAATAAAGCAGTAGGACGTAGCCAACTCCCTGCGCATGTCGGCATAGTGGTTCACAATGTCGAAACCGCCCGCGCTGTTTATCAAGCTGTTACCTATGGCAAGCCGTTAATTTCTCGGATTGTCACCGTTACAGGCAATGGCATCAGCCACCCCAAAAATTTAGAAGTCCGTTTCGGTACACTCATGCGCGACTTACTCGCACAATGTGGGGTTAAAACCGATATTCGTCGCCTGATTATGGGCGGTAGCATGATGGGCTTTACCTTACCAACTGATGAATTACCCATCATCAAAACCACCAATTGCCTCATCGCCTCCTGCGCTGACGACATTCTACAACCTGCGCAACCACTCCCCTGCATTCGCTGTGGCGCGTGTGCTAACGCCTGCCCTGTCAACCTATTACCACAACAACTCTATTGGCACGCCAAAGCCAAAGCCTTCGACAAAGCCCGTGATTTACATCTTTTTGACTGCATCGAATGCGGATGTTGTAGCTACGTTTGCCCTAGCCATATTCCGCTAGTGGACTATTACCGCTATGCAAAAACCGAAATTCGTGAAGCCGACCAAGAAAAACGCAAAGCCGACAACGCCCGACAACGTCATGAATTCCGTGTAAGCCGTTTAGAACGCGAAAAAGCCGCCAAAGCTGCTAAACATCAACAGAAAAAAGTGCTACCCGATAAAGTCGAAGAAGCCAACAGCGACGATGCCCAAGCCTCAAAACAAGCGGTGATTGCCGCCGCTCTTGAACGTGCGAAAGCAAAACAAACCAATAGCACGCTCAATAACAATAACGACCCGCAAACGCTTTAAAAAAACATCCTAAACGCCTATCGGTTAAATATGACCTGTTTAACCGATAATCGATTGCGCGAACCCTCTTAAATCTCTAAAACACTAAAAATCATGAATTTTATTCAGCAATCTGCACCGTATGCCCATGCGCCAACGCATGTTTCACAAATCATGCGCCAAGTGCTCTATGCCCTACTACCTGCTATTAGCATTTACGTCTGGTTTTTCGGCTGGGGTATCGTTATCAACCTCTTTATTGCCAGCCTTACCGCTATCACCGTCGAAAGCCTCATGCTCTGGCTACGTGGCTATCCCCTGCGCCTTTTCCTCAACGACAGCAGCGCGCTCGTCATGGCATGGCTACTCGCTTTCGCCCTCCCCCCCTTTACTATCTGGTGGATGACTATACTCGGCGTTGCCTTTGGGCTTATCTTCGCCAAACATATTTATGGCGGACTTGGCAACAACCCCTTTAACCCCGCCATGGTCGGCTATGCCCTCCTGCTCATCTCCTTCCCTGCCGATATGAGTCGCTGGCCCTCCGTCAATGCCCTACTAGAACACTACCCCACCTTTACAGACAGCCTTAGCCTCAGCTTTTACGGGCAAAGTCTCAGCGGATTCACCGTTGATGCCATCACAGGCGCGACCCCCTTAGACACCATGCGTATTGGACTAGGACAACTCCGCTCCGTCACCGAAGTGAAAGACAACCCCCTATTTGGTATCTTCGGCGCGAAAGGTTGGGAATGGATAAGTCTCACCGTTCTACTGGGCGGATGCTGGCTACTCTACCGAAAAATCATCAGCTGGCATATTCCTGTTGGTGTACTCGCGGGACTTTTCACCCTCGCCAGCCTCTTCTACTTCATCAACCCCAACCACTACCCCTCTCCGCTCTTCCACCTCTTCAGCGGAGCCACCATGTTATGCGCCTTCTTCATCGCCACAGACCCCGTTACCGCTGCCACCTCCGACAAAGGACGACTGATTTACGGCATTTGCATCGGCTGTCTGATATACATCATCCGCACATGGGGGGGATACCCTGATGGCGTTGCCTTTGCCGTACTCCTCATGAATATGGCAGTACCAGCCCTAGACTACGTCACCCAACCCCGCGTTTTTGGCGAGAAATAAAACATGCTCACCCTGCTAGACAAATTCCCCAGCCCCATTCGTGCCATGCTGATACTCACCTTTTTCGGCATTATTGGCAGTGCCCTCGTTGCTATCAGCTACGCCATCACCGCTGCACAAATCCAAGCCAACGAACGCGCCGTATTAACCCGTAATCTTGCCGTCCTCGTCCCTGACAGCCTCCACGATAATGACTTAAGCAACGACACCAAACAAATCGCCAACGCCCAAGCCCTAGGCATTGCCGACCCTGTAACCATCTACCGCGCCCGCCAACAAGGCAACCCCACTGCCGTTGTGCTTAACATTGTCGCCCCTGACGGCTATAGCGGAAATATTTACTTGCTTGTAGCCATTGCCTACGACGGCACATTATTAGGCGTGCGCACCGTTTCCCACCAAGAAACCCCAGGGCTTGGCGATGCAATAGAAGAACGCCGTTCTGCATGGATTTTAAACTTTACGGGCA
Source organism: Beggiatoa alba B18LD (assembly GCF_000245015.1). Lineage (NCBI taxonomy): Bacteria > Pseudomonadati > Pseudomonadota > Gammaproteobacteria > Thiotrichales > Thiotrichaceae > Beggiatoa > Beggiatoa alba. Next base: position 2,371,403 of record NZ_JH600070.1, read on the forward strand.
AGTCACTGACAAACCCAGCAGAAAATGGCTGGAAAGTCAAACGCGACGGCGGGACTTTCGACCAATTCAGTGGCGCGACCATTACCCCCCGCGCGGTGGTGAAAGCGGTACATAAAGCCTTGTTGTTTTATCGGGAGGAAAAAGCGGGGTTGTTTGATTAAAAAGACAAGCATTTGTCTGAATCAGGATTTTCAGGATTAACAGGATTTAAAACCCTTAAACCAAGAAATTAATAACCTGAGTTCGGCGAGTTTCTTTTAAAAAGACAATAACTTGTCTGAATCAGAATTCACAAAATTTT